>CALMOO010000551.1 GCA_937871705.1 uncultured Hymenobacter sp. | reverse complement strand
GGCTGTAAACTTCCTGACGCAGCGCCCTACCCCCCTGCCTACGGCCAGCGTGTCGGTGCAGGGTGATGGCTTCGGCTACCGGCGGCTCGATGCCAGCGCCAGTGGCACGGCGGGCAAGCTAGGCGTATTTGTGGGCGGCTACCTGGCTCGCCAACGCGGTGGCTGGCAAGATTATACTGATTTTGATAAGCGCTCGGGGACAGCGCGGGCCGACTACGCGTTTACGGCCAAAACCCGCCTTATCGGCTCGGGCACCTACAATTATCTTAATACCCAAACGCCCGGCAGCCTCGACAGCGCGCACTTCTACAGCCGCCGCTACCAGAGCAACAACCGCTTCACCAACCGCGTGGTGACGGCCGTGCGCAGCAGCCTGCGCCTGGAGCATGACTGGAACGAGCGCCAGCAAACGGCGTTCACGGGCTTCTACCGCTACAACTCGACCGGGCAGCTGCCGACTTACTACATCGGGGATGTGTACAATAAAGCCACCGGCGCTTACCTGAGCTCAAACGGGCAGGTAAATAACCAGTCGTTCCATAGCTATGGGGCGCTGGCGCAGCACCGTGCCGACCTGGGCTTTCTGAATTCGAGGCTCATTGTGGGTGGATATTTTGACTATAGCCCGAGCACGTACTTTGCCCGTTACCTCGACATTCAGAAGGACTTAACCAACAATTACTACACTGGTTACACTGATACTGGCCGCTACCTCGACGATTACAAAATAGACTTGTATAACGAGGCTGCTTATGCCCAGTACGAAGTGCAGGCCACCGAGGCACTGCGCATCGTGGGTGGCCTACGCTATGACCGAGTACAGTACAATTTTAGCAATAACCTAGGCGGCAGCCAAACCACCAAAAAGGCAGCGCAAAACAACGTTTATAACCTAGTGGCACCCAAGCTGGGGCTGACTTACGCGCTGGGCGAAAACCGCGGGCTGTATGCCAACTTCAGCACCGGCTTCGAGCCGCCCGAAACCAACAGCCTCTACAGCTCGCGGCAAAAGGCAGAGCTAACGCAGGCCAATTTCAATAACTACGAGGCCGGTGGCTGGGTGGCCCTGTTCGACCGCAAGGTGTACCTAGATGTGAGCCTGTACCAGATGGACGGCCGCAACGAGATTATCAGCGTGGGGCTGAACGACAATACCAACAACACGCAGTACGTGAATGCGGGCGCGACCCGGCACCGCGGCGTGGAATACGCGCTGACGTACGCGCCGGTGTCGGAAGTGAACTTTCGCTTTAGCGGCACCAATGCACGACACACATTCTTGACGTACAGCGAGTTTGTGCAGGGTCGTGATAAGGACTACTCGGGCAACCGCATGAGCAACGCGCCCGACTGGATTGCCAACAGTGAGGTGTTTTACAAGCCACGCTTCGTGCCCGGCGCCCGCGTGGGGCTGGAGTGGCAACACATCGGCTCGTACTTCACCAACACGGCCAATACGAAGTCCTACGAGGGCTATGACTTGTTCAACCTGCGCTTGGGCTATCGCCTGCAAGCCACCCTGCGCGGGCTCGAAGTATGGGCCAATGTGGTGAATATCGGCAATGCCTTGTACGCCGTGAACGCCACGACTACGCAATACGGCACCACCTACGCGGCCGCCGCGCCGCGCACCTACACGCTGGGGGTAGGCTACACGTTCGCCGCCAAGGCCAAAGAGTAGACACTTCGCTTTACAGAATTCCTGATGCAAACAACTGCAAACCTGCCCAAACCGGCTGCCTCGCCCGTGCGGCGCTTTATTGGCCGGAATATGTACCGCTGGCACCGGCTGCTGGGCATCGTTACGGTGGTGCCCGTCATTCTGTGGACGCTCAGCGGGTTGTCGCACCCCTTGATGTCCAACCTATTGCGCCCGGCCATTGCTCACGAAACCATCCCTACCCCCCCGCTCACGACTGGGGCGCTGGTGATGCCAGTAGCGCAGGTGCTGAGCCAAAACCACCTGGCCGCCGTGCAAAACCTGCGGGTGGTGCAGCTCCAGCGCCAGCCGACGTATCAAATTACCGATTTTCGGGGGCGGCTGCGTTACTTCGGGGCCGCCACCGGGCAGGAGGTGCCCGGCGGCGACCGCGCCTACGCCGAAGACGTGGCCCGCTACGTGATGGCTGACTCGACCAGCGCCATCGCCAGCGCCGAACGCCTGACGCATTACACGGCTGATTATAAGTTTATTAATCGACTGCTGCCGGTCTGGAAAATTACCTTTGCCCGGCCCGATGGTATGGCCGTGTTCGTTGAAACGGGGCAGAGCCGGCTGGGTACGTTCAACAACCACGGGCGAGCTACCTTCCTGTGGGTGTTTGGGATGATGCACAACTGGGACTTTCTGGATGCCCTACCCCGGCCCTTGCACCTAGGCATCATGCTGGTTTTCACGACGATTATCTGGCTATCGGCCTTGAGCGGGCTGGTCGTTTATGGCTTTGTGCGGAAGAAACTGCGCCAGCCGCGCTCGACCCAAGACCAGGTGGGCTGGCTGCGCCGGCGCCACCGCACGCTGGGGCTCTGGGTGGCGTTTGTCACGTTCACGTTTGCGCTGAGCGCGTCGTACCACCTCATTCAAAAATTTACGCCCGACCGTCGCGACGAGGTGGTGCACACGTCGGCCTTCGCCGCCAGCGAGCTAACCTGGCCGCTAACGGAGGCGCTGGCCGGCTCGGCGCCGGTAGTGCAGGTATCATTGGCCCGCGTAGGCGACCAGCCCTACTACCGCCTTGTGCGCAAAGGTGCTGACGGCCAAGGCACTGTGCAGTACCGCAGCACCCAAGATGGCCGGGAGCTGCCTAACGGCGAGTTTCGCTACGCCAGCGAGCTCGGCCGGGAGTTTATCACGAAGCTGAACGGCGCTACCCCCGGCGCGGCGCGCGCAGCGGGCTCCGAAGCGGCCGCCCTAGCCGACTGCTGCGCCGCGCCCGATATGACGAGCGAAGTCAAAACGGCCATCGGCACGCCCACCGCTAGTCTGGCGCCGGCCCAGGCCAACCTGCTTAGTCCCGAGCTGGTTACCAAATTCGCTGGCGAGTATGGCTTTGTAAATAAGCGCTTGCCGGTGGTAAAGCTGGCTTTTGCTACCCCCCACCATACGGCCTTGTACGTGGAGCCGGCTAGCGGCCGCCTGGCCGCCATCGTCACCGACGGCGACCGGCGCGAGGGCTTGTCGTTTGCCGTGCTGCACAAGTTTTTCCTTATGGATTGGGCCGGCAAAACCGTGCGCGACTGCGTGGCGATGTTCTCGGCCCTGGGCGTGCTGGTCGTGACGCTCTACGGGCTGGTGCTGCTGGTGCGCACCCGGCGGTAAATGCCAACCCATCCTCGGCTGTCATGCTGAGCTTGCGAAGCATGACAGCCGAATTCTACCAATTTAGTAGCGCCTCAGCCTGTTCGCGCAATACTTGTTGCAGCAGCGGGTCTGTAATAGCGCCTTCCTTCGATAAATACTGACTGATGTGAGGCAAGCGCACCCGTTGAGGCAACACGTTGGTGCCCAAATAAAACAGAATATCCGTTAAGTGGCTCAACGCCAGCAGGCCGCCCTGGCTGCCGGTGCTCAGCGCTACCAAAGCCGCTTTCTTGCCCCTGATGCCGCCGGGGTAGGGTAGGGCATCAATAAAGGACTTGAGCACGCCGGGAATGGAGCAGTTGTACTCGGGTGCGAAAATGACGATTTTGTCGGATTGGTCGAGCGGCGCGATGAGACGATTGAACTCGTCGTGCCGGCCCGCATTGTGGTAAAGCGCCTCCGTGAGCAGGTCGGCCGGCAGGTCGGTTAGGTCCAGAAACTGGTAGGCCGCGCCCAGCTCGTCGAGCAGGGTAGCGTAAAAATCGGCTACGCGCCGGGTGCGCGAGCGGGGGCGGCTGGTGCCGACGAGCAGAGTAAGCAAAAGATAAGAGGAGAAGCTGTGTAGTAAATAACTGCTACGGAGCGGCGTAGGTTTATCTACCCTGACTTTTGCGTTGTAAATCAGCAAAGCAAGCTAGCGCTTAGCGCAATAGCTTAACTGTAGCTTGGTAGTTTTTAAGCGAGTTTCAGAGTGAGTAAAGCTTGGAATTTAGGTGCTGAATGCCATTTACGCTAGCGCTTAGCTGCTTACCTTCGTTCCTTCTTTCTGCGCCCTATTTCTCACAATACGCCTTCTTTCGCTGCCGAACTACGAGTGGGCTCTCATCATTTTCCGGTAGTACGCTGCACGTATGACGCCAACCAAGCCACTGATAACCGCGGGCGCGTGCTGGCTAAAGTGCGCTACGGCGCCGTGCAGCTCGTGCTCGACGTGCCAGATAACGACTTCCTACTTGCCTGGGCCCACGACCCGCACAAACGCTTGGCTGCCGATGTCGTATATCTGAGCCCTCAGGGTAGCGCCTACGAAACCCTGCGCCTGGCCGCCTACTGCGTAGCCTACCTAGAGTTTTTTGTGTAGGGTGACTTGAACACCGGCGCTTACCAGTGCCACCTGACGCTTTCCGACCCCGACGGCTGGGCCCAGCAGGTCGGTGGCCCAGCCTCGGCGTTCGTGCAGCCGGCAGCGGGTAGCCATGGCCTGCCGCCGCTGGTAGAAGCTCCCATTGCGGCCATGCCGCCAACTCTGAATAAGCAGCAGCGCTACGATGTGCGGATGAAGAAGCTAGCGGCAGCTCGTGCCCGGCTTGGCGACACCCCAGCGTTCAATCCGCTCGCCGCGCCGGCCGATGCCACCCGCATAGGCGCTGTTCCTGGCGTAGATGCCCAGCAACGCGCCCAGACGCGCTTGCAGGCTGCCACCGACCGCCTTGCCCGCAACAACGTGGCCGTAGAGCGGGCCAAGCTCGCCGATGATTCGTATAATAATGACCAGGTTCTTGGCCCAGATGGCGTGCTGCGCAACATTCACCGCGAGAAACAGGACGATGGCACCTACTTAACTACGCAGCCACCCGATGGCTGGCACGTAGCGCGGGTAATTAAGGGCGAGCAAAGCGGCTTTATGGCGGTCGTGTACACGAGCGACTTCGAGCGGCCACCGCGCCCGGTAGTTGCTTTTCGCGGCACCGATGCTGACCCTAATTTCCCGGCCGAATTGAAAAAGGATGGGGCCACTGACGCCTTACAAGGCATGGGGTTTTATACGGATGCCTACAAGCAGACGGAGAATGTTGCTCGTAAGCTGAAAAAGGAGTTTGGTAGTTCCCTTGACATCACGGGCCATTCACTAGGTGGGGGAGAGGCATCCCTAGCTAGTTTGGTAACCGGCAACAATGCATACACATTTAATTCAGCTGGCTTGCACGAAAATTCGATTGCGCGAGCAGGTATTGCGACTGAGATAGTAGCGCAGAGGCAGAAAAACATTTGCGCTTATTTTTCCGACCAAGACCCGCTAAATTGGAATCAGGACCACTCAAGCATTATCAAAGGCATCATTAAGAAAGCTTTACCACCGTACACTCCTCTAGGAATGCCTTCGATTCCAAGTCCACTGGACCCATTCATTGACGACCCGCGTACGATGCCCGTAGCGCTTGGTACGCGCTACAAGCTCAAGGATGGTGGCGGGCACTGGAGCCCGGCCATGATTGACGGAGCGGGCCACTCGGTGCCGCCAATGGTGGCTGCTATCGAAAAGCAGAAAGACGAAGACTTGGCTACCATTGACCAACTTGTGCCCGCTGCCCGATGAAATCCTTCCGTCTTTCGCTTAGCTGGTGCTTATCAGTTAGCCACTGGCTTTTGCTTCTACTCTTTCCTTTTTTGTTAGCGGCCTGCGAGGGCCGGCCTAAGTTTATGTACCCTACTGTTCCGGCCGAGCGCTACTTTACCGGCTCGGCGGCCCTACCCGCCGCCCAGGCTTGTCAGCACGACGATGCGGCCGCCTTAACCAAGGCGCTGGCAGCGGCTCACCTTAGCCCCAATGCGGTAGGTGAGCAGGGCATGAGCCTGCTGCTGCTGGCCATGAGCAACCGCAGCCTGCACGCGGTGCGGGCCCTACTCGCCGCTGGGGCCAACCCTAACCTGCACACCCGTCTGGGAGCCGACAAACTCGACACGCAGCCTGTGGCCCTAGCCGCGGGCGGCGACAACACGCCTTTGCTCACGGTCTTGCTCGACCACGGCGGCGACCCTAATTCTCACTTTGGCAGCCGCCCAGCTATTTTCTGCGCCGCTGACGCTGACCGGTATAACCACTTGCGCTTGCTACTCGACCGCGGCGCTGACATCAATGTCACGGATAAAGAAGGAACTACTTTACTGATACATCTGGCTGAACGCAACCAGTTCGACCAAGTAGCTTACCTTATCAAACGTGGGGCAGATGTGCATAAGGCCGACCGATTGGGCGGTACAGTCGCGTTTGAAGTGCAGGAGACGCGCTACACGCTCACTGATTCTCTCGAACGTTGGAATGAGGAAGTACAACGCCTGCTCGAAGCGCGAGGAGTCACTTTCCCGGTACCGAATCCAAGTGTAGCCTTCCAAGCCAAGGTGCGCCAGGAAAACGCCCAGCGCCGCCGCTGGGAGGCTACCCCCGAGGGCCGCCAGTACCGCGACCAAATTGCCGCCGCAGAGCAGGAGCGCGCCCAAGCCCAAGACCGCCTCACCAACGGGGTCGGAAAACCGGATGATAACGCCCGGGCGGTGGCTGCCTACACCCGCGGGGAAGAGCTGCGCGTGCAGGCCGAGCCTCGGTGCCAGGCTTGGCGCAAAACCCAGCCCGATTGGTTTCCTACTACTAATGAGAGCGGTCAATACCCTAGAATACCTACGCTCGCACAAGAAGCTGCTGACATAGAAGCCGAAAAAGCTGCTGCAGCGCCCCCGACACTCGTACTGCCGCGCTAGTGAAGAGCCCATTCGGGATTTGGACGGAAGAAAGTTGCCTACCCCCTGTTTTTTACTGTACGCTCTCGGGTACTTGCAGCGGCGGGCTGGGCACTTCCACATTTGCCTCGCGGGGGAAGGCCAGAAAGTGCGTGGCGCGCGGCGGCTCCGCACCCTGGTGAAACTGCCGCACCTGGGCTTCTACCGCCTGGTCGTCGCGGGTGAAGCGGTGGTGCTGGCGCAGGTGCTCGCCCCAAGTAGCCACGTAAAAAAACTCGGTGAGGTGAGTAGGCTCAGCCACATCGGCGAAGATGCCGGCCCGCAAGGCGCCATCGCGCAGGCGCAAGCGCGTGAGCTGGTGCGCCACCTCGCGGAAGGCCAGCCAGTCGGCGGGCGCTACTTCGTAGGTTATCATCACGACCACGGGGCCATCATCGGGCGAAATAGCTTCGCCTTCGACGGCATCGGCGGGGTCGGCCCAGCTTTCGGCGGGCGCCAGGTCGAGGCCTTCCGACGAGTGAATGGGAAAGGGAATAGCCAAGGCCAAGCTGGCCAGCATCCAGCCCGCGGCCACCAGCAAGGCGGTTTGCAGGCTAATGCGGTCGGCCAATTCGCCCCAGGCCACGCTGCCCAGGCTCAGGCCCGCCTGAAACACCAACATGTAAATACTCACCACCCGCGCCTGCACCCACTTCGGCACGTGTAGCTGCACGGTGGTATTGAAGCTGGTCATGATGATAAGCCAGGCCGTGCCCGACATAAACATTACCGGGAACAGCCAATACTCGCTCGGCACCAGCGCCAGCGCCAAATTGGTGCCCACAAAGCCTAGCGAGCCCAGCAGCACGCGTTGGTTCATGGTGAGCTTTTGGCCGGCGCG
Organism: uncultured Hymenobacter sp.; assembly: GCA_937871705.1. Lineage (GTDB taxonomy): Bacteria > Bacteroidota > Bacteroidia > Cytophagales > Hymenobacteraceae > Hymenobacter. The sequence continues at coordinate 2,759 of CALMOO010000551.1, read as the reverse complement.
GCCCATCAGGAAGGCGCCCGTAACGGCGCCTGCGCCCAGCCACGACAACATCACGCCGTAGCTGCCCGAGCTTAGGTGCAGCCGCCGCGCCACCACCACCGACAGCAGCGCCCACATGGCGCTGGCCCCAAACGAAAAGGCAAATGTGCGCGCCAGCACCCCATAAATAGCCGGCGAATACTGCACGTAGCGCAGCCCTGCTCGCAAAGCGCCTGTAAAATTTTCGGCCGGACCATTGGTGGGCTCCACCTCGCGGCGCCACCGGTACACCACCCAAAACGTGCCGATAAAGGAGATGCCGTTCAGTAGGAAAACGTAGCCCGGCGAGTAGTAGGCAATAATCAGCCCGCCCAGTGCCGGCCCGATGGCGCGGGCAATGTTGTTGCTCACCCCGTTGAGCGTGATGGCAAACGGCAGCACCGGCCGCGGCACCAGCTCGGTGGCCACGGCCTGCCACACCGGCCCGTTCACGGCCGAGCCCATGCCCAGTAAAAACGTAAAGCCCAGCACTTCGAGCGCCGAAATATTACCCGTAAACGTAAACGCGCCCAGCGCTAAGGCCACCACCGCCATAAAACCCTGCGTGAACAGTAGCAGCCGGCGCCGGTCGATGAGGTCGCCGATGGCACCGGCCGGCATGCTCAGCAAAAAGGCGGGTAGGCTGGTGGCGGTTTGCATCAGGGCCACCAGCAAGGCCGAGGTCGTGAGCGTGGTTACCAGCCACACGCCCGCTACATTTTGCATCCAGGTGCCAACGTTCGACACCACCGAGGCAATCCAGATAGCCCGAAACAGCGCGAACGTGAACGGCGTCCACATCGTAGGCTTGGCGGCTGGCGGGGGGGTAGGGGCCATAAGGTGGGGAGAGTAATTAAGAGGAATACCAGGTGTAAGTAAAACAGCTATCCGCCAGTACGGATTATTCTTTTTACGCTTCGGCCGCAAAGCCCAGCCTTACGCGGACCACCGCGTGCAGGTTGAAATGCCTACTTTACAGTTGCTTTTTATTCTGAATTGAAGCCCGCTACTCCACCACCAGGCCGTACTTGTCGAGCAGGCCCGGCAGCCCGGCCAGCGCGAAGCGCGCGCCGGCAAGGGTATTATTCTCGGGGTCGAGGCTGAAGCCGGTAGCCGTGGTGAAGTCGGCGCCCGCCAGCACGGTATCGTGAAAGACCGTGCGCGTCAGGTCGCAGTCCTGGAAAACGGCGCCGCTCAGGTCGGCATTGGTGAAGTCGGCCTCATCGAGCGAGCACTGCCCAAAGCGGGTGCCAGCCATGCGCTTGCCCCCAAATGAGGCGTAGCGCAATTGGCAATGGTCGAAATGCACCCCAAACAGCATGTCCTGGCACGCGCCGAAGGCCACGCCCAGCAGCTTGCAGTCGGCAAATGCCACGTTTTGCAGGGCCGTGCCGCCGAGCTTGGCCGTGGTCAGGTTGCAGCGCTCAAACAAGCAGTCCTCGAAGCGCAAGTTGCCCAAGTTGGCTTCGCCCAGGTCGCAGCTCACGAAGCGAAACTGCTCAAACTCGCGGCCCAGCGCCCGCAGGCGGGGCGCGTCGTAGCCGGTCAGCACGTGCTCGGCGGGGAAATAATCGGGCTTGCGCAGGGCAGCAGGTTTGCGGCGAGGTTTCATAACGGGCAAAGTAAACAAAACAAAAAGCTAACCTACGGCGCCGCTTACCAGTTTAAGGCAAGTTAGCGGCTCGCACCCTGCACCGGCATATTTCGGCGGCAGGAGAGCCGCTGGCCTACCGCCTCGTGCGCCATGTCTGCCGCTTCTCGCACTATTTATTTTAAAAACAGCGCCGGCTGCCTCTGGGAAGAGCCCGAAGCCTATCTCCGGCTCGACTACTACCCCGGTGCCCGCAACGAAGCGCAGTTTCAAGCGCTGCTCACCCACGCGCAGCAAGCAATGCGCCGCCACGGCTGGAGCAAGATGCTCATCAACCAGCAGGAAATGAGCGCTTTCAGCCCCAGTGAAGAAAACTGGATGATAAACGAATGGCTACCCCGCGCCGTGCGCGAGGTCGGCTACCGCTTCGGCGCCGTGGTGGTGGCCCACAACGTATTTGCCCGCCTCGCCATGACGAGTGTCGTCATGACCAGCCGCAGGCTCGGCCACCTCTACCGCAGCTTCGAGCACGAAACCGAAGCCGTGGCCTGGCTGCTGGAGCAGAAATAGGGGGTAGGGCTACTAAACCTGCCCGGCCAGCAAGTCCTCGAACGTTTGGCGCCGCCGAATGAGCCGCGTGGAGCCGTCGCTTTCTAGCAGCACCTCGGCGGGGCGCAAGCGCGAATTGAACGAACTGCTCATCTCGAAGCCGTAGGCGCCGGCGTTGTGAAAGGCCAGGATGTCGCCCTCGCGCGCCTCGGGCAGCAGGCGGTCCCAGGCAAAGGTGTCGGTTTCGCAGATATTGCCCACCACCGTGTACAGCCGCTCGGGGCCAGTAGAGTGCGAAAGGTTGCTGATGTGGTGATACGCATCGTACATCATGGGCCGAATCAGGTGGTTAAAGCCCGAGTTGACGCCCGCAAACACCGTGGCCGTAGTGTGCTTCACCGTCGAAACCTCTACCAGTAGGAAGCCCGCCTCGCTCACCAAATACTTGCCGGGCTCAAACCAGGCTTCGAGCGGCCGGCCGTATTCCTGCTCAAACTCAATAAACGCCGCTGCCACTTGCTCGCCCAGGCCGGCCACGTCGGTTTCGGGGTCGCCGGGTTTGTAGGGCACTTTAAAGCCCGAGCCCAGGTCCAGAAACTCC
>CALMOO010000550.1 GCA_937871705.1 uncultured Hymenobacter sp. | reverse complement strand
GGCCAGCATCGACCCGGTGGTGACGGCCGCCGAAATTATCACGGCCCTGCAAACCATCGTAAGCCGGCAGGTAGACCTGACGCAGGACGCGGCTGTGGTGACGGTGGGCACCGTGCAGGCTGGCGTGCGCTACAATATTATTCCGCCCGATGCCACGCTCAGCGGCACCATTCGGGCGTTTAGCCCCGAAACGCAGCAGCGCATCTGGGCCGATATCAAACGCACGGCCGCCGGCATTGCCGCCGCCAACGGCGCTACCGCCGAGGTTGGCATCGAACCCTACGTGCCTGTCACTTTCAACGACCCCGCCCTCACGGCGCGCATGCTGCCTACCCTGCAACGCGTGGCCGGCACCCCCAACGTGATTGAAATCAAGGCCGTGACCGGCGCTGAAGACTTTGCTTGTTTTCAGGAAAAGGTGCCGGGCCTGTTCGTATTTCTGGGCGGCACCACGCCGGGCACCGACTTTTCGACCGTGGCCGACCACCACACGGCCGGCTTCAAGGTCGATGAAAGCGCCTTCCCGCTGGGCGTGAAAACGCTGGCCACGCTAGCGGCTGATTATTTGAGCAAGAAGTAGGAAGCAGGGCTAGCCTCCGCCCGGCGTTAAACGAACTAGCATGAGTCATTCAACGCCGGGCGGGGGCCAGCATCACTCCCCACTTCCTAGTCGTAGTGCACCAGCGGCTTGCCCTGTTTGCTACCCCCAAAAGCGTATTCTATCTTAAGGGCGCCGGTGATGAAGCTATCAACGGAGTTAGGATTACCGCGCTTGCTTATGCCATCGAGCAAGTCGGTAGAAGTGAAGTAGTAGAGGCCTTCGAGAGTAAGAGCTAGCGACTTGCCGGTGTGCAGCGTAACGCCGCCGCCCACGGGCAGCACGCCGGCCAGGGCGGGGTAGGCGTTGGGCGTTTCGGGGGGCAGCGTGGCGTAGTAGGCACCCACATTTTGGGTCGCCGTTGGGTTGTAGAGCAGCCCGCCTACCCCTGCCTGCAAGAATACCTGCACGGGAGTGGCTTTATAATTAGGCCCGAGGTACATGCTCTTATCGGCAAAGAGGTTGTAGCGCAGGAAGGTAGCTAGCAGGCCATTCGTATTGTCGAAGCTGTAGCCGCGGCTAGGGTAAAAGTCCTTGGCCTTGAGCTTGACGTAGCCCAAGTCGACGCCGAAAGAGAGGTGCGGGCTCAGGGTGCGCACCAGCCCCAGGCTGAGGCCCACGCGGAAGGTATTATCCTTGACGCGGTCGGTGAGGTCGCCGCTGTAGTACGCCGTATTGATGCCGAACGAAAAGCGGGTGGGCAGCCGGCGGTAGGGCTGGTGGCTGGGCGTGTAGAAGCGGCGAATGGGCCGGTAGCCGGGCGGGGCTGCCTGAGCCGCCGTGCACATGCCCCCGAGCAGGGCGGTGAGGAAAAGAAAACGCATAAGCAAAATTAGCACGGGGCTTCCTATAGCGGCTACCCATTTCCTGCCCCATACGGGGCGATGGGCCGAGCAGTTGGGGCCGAACGGCAGGCAGTATCTTGCGGGCTCCAACTGGTTTGCCTCATGACTATCCATTTTTCCCTTCCTTACCGCACTACTTACGGCCAGCGCCTGGTGCTGTGCGGCTCGCTACCCACCCTGGGCCACTGGGACTTAAGCCAGGCCCTACCCCTACACTACGATGAGGCCAGCACCCGCTGGAGCGCCGAAGTAGCTGGGCCCACCGCCGCTGCCACAGCCCCTATCACGTATAAATATGTGCTGCTGATGGAGGGCGGCGGGGCCGTGTGGGAGTGGGGCCCCAACCGCACGCTGGCTTTGCCGGCCAGCCCCTACGAGCGGCTGGACGTGCGCGACTTCTGGCGCGCGCCGGCCCAAGACGCCAACGAGCTGTTTACCGCCGCCTTCAC
>CALMOO010000549.1 GCA_937871705.1 uncultured Hymenobacter sp. | reverse complement strand
GCTCAGACGTGCCATTTAGTTGCTTTGTACAAGAGAAGTGCTGGCTGGCGGAAAGCTTTTTTAAAGACACCCCCAGCTAACGGCTAATGGGCCTAGACTTGGCAGCAAGTGTATGGCGGGCTTAGTAGCCTACTAAAAAGGTTATTATGAGCGTTGCTTCTCCTGGTGCTCAATGCGAAACTGCGCGGGTAAAGGTTTTTCCACTCGCTATACTGTGCCTGTCGCGGAGTTGGGGAGGCCTGGAGCTGAACACCAGCCGGTTTGCTAGCTGGATGCAGCAGCGAGGGTGGCCAGTGCAGGTTATTACCCTACCCGACTCGCCCTTGGCGGCCCGAGCGGCCGAGCTGGAGCTGCCAGTCGTCTTGCTTCGCAACCCCTTGAAGGCGCTGGACCTGCTGGCTGCCAGGCGCTTAGCCGACATGCTTCGCAGCTTCGGTACGCGGGCGCTGCTGGTCACGCGCAACGGCGATTTGGGCCTGGCGGTGCTTTGCAAGACTTTCTGGCTACCTGAACTGCGGCTGCTGTATCAGCAGCACATGCAGCTGGGCCTGGCCAAGCGCGGCCCGGTCCATACCCTGCGCTATCGCGCCCTAGATGCCTGGCTTTCGCCTTTGCCAGGCCTAGCACAGCAGGTGCTTGCCAAAACGCGGCTGCCGGCCAGCCGTCTGCACACGGTGCCGCTGGGCCTTGAGTTAGCAAAATTTACTTCCGTGAGCCTCACCCAAGCGCAAGCTCGCGAGCAGCTTGGCTTTGCTTTGCCGCCCGGCGCGGTGCTGCTGGGGCTGGTAGGGCGCTTTGATGCCGGCAAGGGACAACGGTTTGTGGTAAATGCCTTCGCCAAGCTGCACCGCCAATACCCTCAGCTACACCTGCTTTTCGTGGGCGAATCGACGCGCAACGAAGGTGATGACTACCACGACCGCGTGCTGGCCCGGGTGCAGACTCTAGGGCTCGCAGAAGTGGTGCACGTGCGCCCATTCACACCTTGCCCCGAGGTGGCCTACCGAGCCCTGGATATTGCCCTTGTCGCATCCACCAACGAGACCTACGGCATGGTCACCCTCGAAGCAATGGCCACGGGGCTACCCGTAGTAGCTTCAGCCACGGGAGGCACCCTCGAGCTGGTGGCGGCGGGCCAAACCGGGCTACTGTTTCCGCTCCGCAGGCGGGCAGCCTTTCGGGCAGCTATCGAGCGTTTGGTGCTCCAGCCAGCGCTAGCCCAGCAACTGGGCCAGCAAGCCCAGGCGCAGGTTATCGCCACCTATTCGCACCACCACCAATGCGAACTAACGGAGCAGATATTGCACGAGCTGGTGCCAAGCAGCGAGTAGTGCTAAGTAGTGCCTTTAAAATGAGCGAGTTAATATCAAAGCTTAAATAGCCTTCCGGCTCTTAATTAGTGCGAAGTGTAACGTTGAGCAGCGCGCTTTTCTTCATAAAGCCGCGTAATTCACCAGCTCGCCGCCCAGCTCGCGCAGCAGCTCGGGCGCCTCACCACTACGCCAAAACTCATATTCGGGCACGCGCATTAGCGGCGAGCCGGGTCGCTCGCTCAGGCCGGGGTGGCTCATAAACTCGGCCACTTCTGCCTGCCGGAAAGCGGCCCCTACCCCCCCTCTAAAGCCCGAAGCACTAGCCGCTTCGGTCGAAAACGTAGACACCAGCGCCCCCGGCGTGCGGAAAGGCCGCAGCGCCGCCTGGCTGCTGCGGGCAAACGCGCGCAGCACCAGCCCGCGCCCATCGAGGCGGCCAGCCGCCGTGAGCCGGCGCACCCGGCGCACGCCCAACTCATGCAAAATTTGCAGCAGCGCCGGCCCCAGCATCGGGTATTGGTGCAGGTGCTGGTGGCTGTCGGCGTGGGTGGGGGGTAGGCCGGCCGCCACGAGGCGCCGGAGCTGCGCCGCTATTTCCAGCCGCAGCTCGGCAGGCTGCACCCGGCCCAGCAAAAAGCGCTGCCAGAGTTGGCTCGACGTATAAAATTGCCCCGCAGCGTTTACCAGCGAGGGTACCCGCGAGGCGGCACTCAGCGGCTGGCCGGCATTGAGGGTGAGGTGCAGCCCTACGCCAAAAGCGGGGGGTAGGCGGCGCAGCTCGCGCAGTTCGGCATCGCTGGCAAAGTTGGCCATCGCGGTGGTGCTGCTCACCTGCCCGGCCGCGCCCAACTCCAGAATGGCCTGGGTGGCCGGGGCGTCC
>CALMOO010000548.1:1277-6739 GCA_937871705.1 uncultured Hymenobacter sp. | reverse complement strand
GCTGGTCGTAGTCACCTGGGGCGCGGTAGTAGTATAGGGGTAGAGCGCGGCCAAGAACTGGGTCTGCGCCGTGCTGGCCGACTGCACCAGCAAGGTCGTGTGGTTTTCGGCCGTATTGTAGGTGGTTTCGTGAATGTTGGTGGCCGTCGCGTACGTGGCCGCGCCACCCGTAGCCGTGACGTGCGCCAGCAAGCTAACGCCGTTTTTTTGCCAGCTAGCTTCATGGACAGCCAAACTGCCGGTGAAAATGCCCGTGGCGGCTGTGCCGCCTTCCAGCCCGTAGCCATGCAGCTGCCAGGTGTAGGCATGAGGTGCGGTGGCACTCACCGCATCGGCCAGCAGGTAGTACGCATTACGCACAAACAGCGCTTTGCGCGTAATGCTGGCGCTTTGGTAGGCCGTAGTTACTTCGCCGTAAGCTAGCTGCGGCGTTTGAAACGCGTGCTGAATAGCTGCCTTAGCTGGGCTGGCGGCCCCCGGCGTGCCAATGGCCGGCCCTACCCCATCCACCAGCACCAGGTTATGGTTGGTGGCCTGCCCCACTTCGGCGCGGCGGTCGTAGCTCAGGTAGCCAGGGTCGAGGGCAAGCAACTGGCCTTGCGCGTGCAGGATAAAGCTGCTGGCATCGCCCTGGCTGTGGCCTCCCGCATTGGCCTGCGCTAGCCCACCCCGCCCATACAGGTGCAGATACGTAGCGAGCGAGTCATTGCCCGAGCGAAATACCAGGTTGCCGCTGCCGGGCAGCACCGTGAGGGCGGGCTGATTTTGAACCGAGGGCACTACGGCCGCCGCTAGCCAGGCAGCGCGCATATCCACCGTAATGTCGCGCAACTGCGCCGTGGCTGACGCCAGGCTAGTACCCGAGAATTTACTGAAGTATATGGGCTTGACATACTGGCTGCTACCCGTCAGGGCTAGCTCAGGCATACCCATGTCCACGTACGAATCTTCAAGGGCCGGCAGGCGGCCATCAGGCATCAGAATTGCCGTAGCCCAGTCATAAAGCAAATTATATTTTGGGTCGAAATACGGATTGCGAATGCGTCGCGTGGTCGTGCCAAAAGTATAGGCCAACCGGTTGTCGGGCAAAAAGTTACCCATTGCTCGAAAGAACGGCAGGCAGTTAAGCATGGCATACTTGAAATAGTATGGCCCCTCAGCGTAGCCCGCTACTTGGGTCGAGTCGGATTGCCGTTGGGCATCGCGCCACAGCACGTTGTCGATGTTGTAGAGGCCGGCGTCGGCCCAGTTGGCCGGTTGCTGGTTGCGGTCGGGGCTGGTAGCGTCGTTCAGCACCACGGCGGCCATGCCCAGGGCCGCGGCTGTCATTAGGGTGTGGTTGTTTTTGACCGTGCTGTAAAAAGTAAGCGAGAACAACGGCTTGGTCGATTGCAGGTACAGGTTTCCCGCGAAGGCCTGAATTTTAATTTGGCTAGCGGCCAGCGAGGCCGACGTTTCGCCGGCGCCGCGCAGCAGGTCGTATGCTATGAGATAGTCAATCAGCTCCTTCGAGCGCCATTGCCACTCAGTATAGGGGGTAGTGCCCGACAAGGTAGCGAATGCCTCCACGTTCGTATTAATGCTTTCGAGCAAGCCGCGAATGCTAGTTACCAAAGCAGTGCGCTGCGCATCGGGCAGGGCTGCCAAGCTGGCATTCCCTACGTGCTGCTGGCCTAGCAGCACCACAAACGCCGCGTTTTTGGCAAATGTGGCCCGTGCCCGCCGCCCGCTAGCCGACGTGTTATCGATAGGCGGCGCACCCTGCACATCGGCCCACAAACCCTGGTAAATTGCCTGCCGGTCGGGCGCTGCCAGGCTGGCGCGCACGTTCGCAATGGCGCTGGCCTTGAGCAAGGTGCGCGGGTATGACAGGTCGGCCCCTAGTGGGCTCCAACTACCCGATTGCGCTTGCAGCGGCCCGGCGCCGGCTAGCAGTACCAAACTCAGCCAAAGCTTACCTAGTATTCCTCGGCCCCAAACCCGGCTGCTAGTGGCCGAGCTGCCAGCCGGGGGTAGCAACTGCCCTATAGTACGGCCGCACAAGTCCCTCGTACTCTCACGTAAACTATCCATCACCCAGCTTATCTCCCCTTTTTGTAATTAATCAACTAGCTCGTACCTAAGCAGCTACGTAGGCAAAACGCATAGCCAGCTGCGCCTGAATAGCGACTGGCTGCTGAATGAAAAGGTTGGAATAGTAAACCGTGACGCCCGGCAACCCAACGGTACTCACCACGCGCGGGGCATAAGGCGGCAGGAAGCCAAAATGAGCCGCCACGCAGCGCACATAGTAGTATAATGAATAGAATTTAATCATGAATGCACAGAACAAAATGATAAATTATAATTGTCAAAATTGCTTTACACCTCTAAAATAACGCCCTTAATTAGATAAATAAGCAGAAATCACACTTTACTAAGTAAATTACAATTTAATGTTAGGACATTCTATAAATTATCTTTTTTCAAGAAATATAGCTAATTAAATATATTTTATCGAGTTTACTTAGCCCCTCCTCGCCTCGCTAAAACAAAAACCCTGGCCATATTCTGGCCAGGGTTTTCTGGGGTGAAGGCTGCACTTACCAAGCTACTTGCTGAGCCACTTGGCCAGCAGGCGCTGTTGGTCGGGGGTAGGGCTACCAGCTGGCTGAATCTGATACTTCACATCCGGGTCGGGCTGGAGGGGTAGGCTCAACTCGCGGGTTTGGGTGCCATGGTGCACTTGCAGCTTCAGCACGGCGCCGGGGGCACTGGCGAAGAGGGCCTGCTTGATGGCATCATCGGTGGGAGTAGCCCCGTTGAGCTGAAGAATTTCGTCGTTGGCATTGAGGCCACCATTCCAGGCGGGGCCGTCGCGTTTCACGTACGTGACGACGTAGTGGCCGTTCCGGTTGGCAATGGTAGCGCCCAAGCTGCCGTTGGTACTAGCCGGCGCGCTCGTCAGGCTCAAGCCCACATAGCCGAGGGCGGTGGCGTAGTCCAAGGTGCGCGTGCCATACACGCAATTCTGAAAGAAATCGTCGAAGCGCCGGCCGGCTACTTGCGCCACGGCATCTTGGTACTCCTGGTCGGTGAAACCGCGCTTCAAGCCCTTGTAATACTTATCGTAGAGCAGCCGAAATACGTCGTCGATGTGCTTCTGGCCGTTGCTGGCCTGCACTATCATTAGGTCCAGTACCAGGCCCACCATCTCGCCCTTGTCGTAGTAGCTGATTTCAGAATTGCGCGAGTTCTCATCGGGCCGGTAGGCCCGAATCCAGGCGTCGAAGCTCGACATGGCTACCGGCTGCAGCTTGTTGCCAGGCTGGTTCTCCACACCCGATAGTACCGTGGCCAGCTGGTCGAAGTACTGCTGAGCCGTGTAGATGCCGGCACGCTGGGTTATCTGGCTGGCCATGTACTCGGTTTGGCCCTCGCTCACCCAGAGCATGTGGGTGTAGTTCTCGTGGTCGTAGTCGAACGGCCCCAGCGCGATGGGCCGAATGCGCTTCACGTTCCAGAGGTGAAAATACTCGTGGGCCACCAGGCGCAGAAAGTTCTTGTAGCCCACTTCCGTGGCATACGTATTAGGCCGGGCGCCCAGCGTAGTCGAGTACAGGTGCTCCAGGCCGCCACCACCAGCCTCGGTATTATGCACAATAAAGAGGTAATGGTCCAGAGGGTTTTGGCCCACCACGCGCTGGACCTCCTCGGTTACGCGCTTCATATCGGCCAGCAGCTTGGGCTCGTCGGCCACGTAGGGCCCGAACATGGCCATCTGGTGCGGCGTGTTATTCGCAATGAAGCTTAGCACTTTATGCGTACCAATTTCGATGGGCGAATCGGCCAGCTCGTCGTAGCTAGCCGACTGGTACACGTATTTCTGCATGCCCGCGGCCGGGCGCAGGGCAGTGCTAACGCCATTCCAGCCCACGGCGGGCTGCACGGTTACCTGGCTGCTTAGCTCCTTGTGGTCGGCCGGGTACATAAACACGCTGCTGCCCAGCGCGAAGCCGTGGTCGGCATCGATGTAGCTGGTGCGTACGCTCAGCTCGTAGGCATACACGCCGTAGCTAACCTGAAAGCTGCCCTGCTTGGGGTGACGAACCCGCCAGGTGTTCTTGTCAAGCTTCTCTACGGCCAGCGGCTGCCCGCCCGCCGTGGCCTGGAAGCGCTCGACGTGCCGCGCAAACTCGCGCACCAGGTACGAGCCGGGCGCCCACACCGGCATTTTCACATCGGTATAGTCTTTGTCAAAGCCCCGCAAGTCCATTTTCACTTCGAAATAATGGGTTTGCGGGGCGGGCATGGCTAGCGTGTAGCGCAAGCTGGGGGTACTACCCGGAGTAGCCGGCGCGGCGGCCGTTTTTACCTTGGTTTTAACCTTCGTTTGGGCGGCGGCGGGTAGAGCCGCGAGCAAGCTGGCTGCCACCGCAGCACAGCCAAAAGCAGAAACAATTTTCAACATATGCGCAAAGAAACAACGCACAGCTGGCTGCGCCCAACCGCCAGTATCGCTGCGCTCCCGGGCAGCTACGCCAACCTCGACTGCTACCCGCCCGTTAAGCTTGCTACTTACTTTGCTAGTATTTGGGCCATGCGGGCTATCTGGTTAATCTTTGGCAGCTTGCTAACCGCTTTGCTGGTGGGCGCGTGGCTTTCGCGACACGCTGCTGCCCCAGCCAGCTCGCCGCGAGTTCCTACCCCCGCTGCGACGCCTATTATGCCCGTAGCCGAGCATAGGGCTGCGCCTACCCCCCTACCCGGCGACCAAGCCGATAGCATTGTCCGGTTTGCCTTGGCGCAAGTGGGCACGCCCTACACGTACGCAGGCATCAGCCCGGCTACTGGCTTCGACTGCTCGGGCTTCGTGCTCTACGTGTTTGGGCACTTTGGAGTGCCTACGCCGCACGCCACGGCCCTGCTCATCGACGCGGGCCGGCCGGTGCCGCGCACAGAGGCCCGGCCCGGCGACATCGTGGTTTTTACCGGCACGGCCGCCACCAGCACTACGCCCGGCCACGCGGGCATCGTTATCTCGGCGGCGGGCGAAACGCCGCTGCGCTTCGTGCACGCATCTTCGGCCAAACGCGAATCGGGCGTAAAAGTCAGCCAGGTAGAAGGCACTGACTACGAGCGCCGGTTTATGCAGGTACGGCGCGTGCTGAGCAGCAGCGCGAGCGGCCCAAGCGCCGCTTCAAGCTCCACGCACCTCGCCCGCCAGCCTGCACTGCCTACCCCCTCTTCTGCTAGCAGTGCTCCGGTCGAAGCAGTTGCATCGCTCCCCCTACCCCCTGCTAAGTTGGTAAAGGTGCCTGCAACGCCACTGGCCCGCGTTCTGCCGCTGCCAATTCGGCCCCGCACCGTGCCTTCGCGCACTACTACCAGCCATTCGGCTCACCTGCACGCACCCACGGCCCGGCAGAAAAAACCTTCTACTACTGCTCCTGCTAAACACACCAAGGCCACGCACAAAGCTG
>CALMOO010000548.1:0-1267 GCA_937871705.1 uncultured Hymenobacter sp. | reverse complement strand
AACCTCGTAAGCGCATCATTGGTAAGTCGCACCAGCGTTAGCTGGCTGCCTTAGTCACCGCAACCTCATTGGGCATAAAAAAGCGATGCCCGGTTCGCCTTAGCAGAGCTCTCACGAGCGCCACTGGGCAAACCGGGCATCTAATCCTTCAAATCTTACCGAGCGGCAGCGCTGGGGTACAGCGCCGTCGTCTCACAGATAAGACCTGTCCAACGAAAGGGGCACTCAATACTGAGGCACCTCCGCCGAGCTGTGTGTTAGGCGAGTACGGCGGTGACGCGTACTACATTGGACAGGCTCGGCAGGATTTGGTTGGGACTACTAGACATTTTGTACCTCCTTTCTTTAAGTTCCACATAACCCCCATCGCGCTTCCCAGCACCTTAGGGCGGCTTGAGGGGGGCCGTAGCACTCGCTACTGGTTAGTAAAGTTAGTTGCGAAAGCTTAGGTTCAAAGTTTTAAGGCCAATTTCAGGGGATAGGGGGCATCTAACTTGCCATTGGGCTGAAAATCAAGGCTATTATTTTTAGCGCCGAGCCGTCAACTTTCCCGAATTAAGCGGCAAAAGCTGGCTGCATTATTGCCTTTAGCGGTGGCAGGGCAGTTTTTTTCGCTTAGCTTGCTCTCCTAACCTTTCCCCCACACCAATTTCCTTCCTTTCACAATGTACAAATCCTTATTTCTGCTGCTGGCGCTGTGGCTGGGCGTAGCGGCCCGCCCAGTGCAAGCGCAAACGCTTTCACCGCTCGGTATTTGGACCAATGCCGAGAAGAAAGCCACCTTTGAGATTTATAAGTGCGGCGACAAGCTCTGCGGCAAAATTGTGACCATTACCGTGCCCAATGACCCCGAAACCGGCAAGCCCAAGCTCGACACCAAAAACCCCGACCCCAAGCTACGCACCCGCCCCCGCTTAGGCCTGGTATTTATGGAAGGCTTTAGCTATGAAGACGATAACAAGTGGGACAATGGTAAAATCTACGACCCCGAAAGCGGCAAAACTTATTCGTGCTACATGAAGATGGAAAGCGCTACTACTATGGAAGTAAAAGGCTACATCGGCTTCTCCCTTATTGGCAAGTCGCAGACCTGGACGCGGGTGAAGTAAGCGCCTCTCCCGGCCGCTTCGACACTGCACGCGCAGCGCCTTTCCTACCTAGGAAAGGCGCTGTTTTGCGTTTAGATACAAACGCATGGCGAAACTATTTGTCCTATGTAGTGTTTTCCTGACAGTCCGGTTTAACGGTTTTCGCGAGGGTGCTACAG
>CALMOO010000547.1:17764-31333 GCA_937871705.1 uncultured Hymenobacter sp. | reverse complement strand
CGTGACCCGACCCACCTCACACTGGGACTATACAATTAGTGGAGGCACCGGTTTAAGCAGCTTGGCCTTTTTCGGCGTCTTCGAATATTTTGAGCGCCAGCAAGCCGTGGCCCAGCGTGGCCCCGGAGCGGATGGCGGCGGCAATCATGGTGGCTTCCGCAATTTCTTCGGCCGTGACCCCGAGCTGCTGCGCGGCGCGCACGTGCCGGTCGATGCAGTAGGCGCACTGGGCGGTGAGGGCGGCCGTGACGGCCATCAGCTCGCGGTACTTGCGCGGAATGTGGCCGTCTTCGCGCTCCACGGCGTAGTCAAACTTGAGCCAGGCTTGGGCTTCGGGTGCGGCTAGCTTGGCGAGTTGGGCGGTACGGGTGCGGTCGGCGGGTTCCTGATAATTCATTGTTTTGGTAGGATAAGGGGTTGTAATAAATGGGCTAGCCGGAGCCTAGCGGCTCGCGCGGGGCGGGGCCACCGCCCGGTAGAGGCTATAGGCTACGCTGCTGGCCACGCAAAGCGGGCAAATGCCGAAGCGAAAAAAGAACAGGCCAACTTTTTTATAGCGCGGTAGGCTGACGGGCGTAAGCGGGCAGCTTACGCCGTCGCCAGTGTATTCTTGGATGTTCCAGAAGTTAGGAGCCATAGGGGAAAACTTAATGTGAGGAAAGGGAAAAACAGGTAGCAAGCCCTCAGCAGAAGGGTAGCCACGGGCTGGTTGTGCTGTAATTCCCCGGCGCTGGTCCGCATCACCCACCGCACCTATTTTTCTAAGCAGTCCGGCTCGTTTGTCAGCAGTAGCTGCCAGCTAGTGCTTGGCCCGGATGCCGCGGCGGGCCTGCTCCAGGCACTTGTATTTCTGATTGCGGGCATTGTGCACCGAGGTATAGCCGTGCTCCCGCGTGACGTCCTGAATGGTTTTTTCTCCCCAGAACAGGGCCCGCACCAGGGCCTGGCACTTGGCGCTGAGGCGGGCCAGCAGGCCGCGCACCCGCTGGTGAAGCGTGGTTTCGTCCTCGTGCAAGAAGGCCGCTGGCTCCTCGGCCGATAGGTGCTGCGCCAGCTCGTCCAGTTCGGTGCGTACCACGCGCCCGGCCTGGCGCAGGTGCTTAAGCCACAAGTTGCGGCTGATGGCCAGCAGGTAGGTTTTCAGCGACGACGTGAGGGTGAAGTCAGCCGTGGGTACATGGCTGAGCAGTACCAGCACAGTTTCCTGGAAAATGTCCCGGGCCTCGGCTGGCGTGCCGCTGTTGCGCACCACCAGCCGCTCCACGGCGGGGTAGTAAAACGTGTAGAGCACGGCATACGCGGCGTTGTCGTGGCGGCGCAGGCCGGCTAGCGTAGCCTCATCGGGCGGCGGCAGGGGGGTAGGCATGGGCACTAGGTTAAGGGGCAGAAAGGTAGGGCAGTTGGGCCGGCTTGGAGAAGGGCAATCCCGGTCGCCTACGCCAAGGCCCAGTAGAGTGGCCAGCCGGGAGGCCACTGCCGAAAGCGCACGAACGCGCTAGTAAACCGCACGAATGCGCCGGGCGGGCAGGGCGGGCCGCCGTATAAATAGTCCATCCAGGGGAAGCAATTTGCTGCTAAATAATAGTGTCCCTGACCGTTTTTTCTTCTTTTTTTCTCGTATGAACTCTCCAAATAACCTATCCGGCAAAGTCGTGCTGATTACCGGAGCCAGCAGCGGCATTGGCGAGGCTACGGCCCGTCACCTGGCGGCGCGTGGCGCGCAGGTAAGCTTGGCCGCCCGCCGCCTGGACAAGCTTACCCAGCTGGTCGCCGACATCACCCAGGCGGGTGGGCAGGCCCCGGCCTTCGCCACCGACGTTAGCCAGCGCCCGCAGGTGGAAGCCCTGGTGCAGCAGACGGTGGCGGCGTTTGGCCGCCTGGACGTGGTCTTTAACTGCGCGGGCGTCTTCCTGCTCTCCCCGCTCGAAGCCCAGCACTACGCCGAGTGGGAGCAGATGATTGACGTCAACCTCAAGGGAATGCTCTACACAATTGGCGCTGCCCTGCCCCATTTCAAGGCCCAGGGCAGCGGCCACTTTATCAACGTTTCCTCCATTGCCGGGCACTTCGTGTATCCGGCCAGCGCGGTGTATTCGGCCACTGAGTTTGCGGTGCGGGCGGTGTCGGAGGGCCTGCGGCAGGAAGTGAAACCCTACAACGTGCGCACGACCATCCTCTCGCTACGCTCGCTTGCAGCAGGCGTTGCTGCTCGGCCCAGGAGGGGGTTGCAAATGCCGTAAGGTAATTTTCAAGGCTGATTCGTAGTTCGTGGTCCATCAGGTCGGTCATCGTAGGTTCTTTACTTAGGGAAGGATAAAATGCGCCTGCCCGCTCCCTAGGAGTTTCGGGTAAAAGGGGCTCCAACAAGTACCTCAGGGCGCTAAGGCCAAGCGCTTGCTGAGAAGTGGGGGCAGTTTGCGAAAGCAAAGGTCCCCCAACCCGCTTGCTGGTAAAAGGTCAATCACCGCCCTTCTAGGGTAAAAGGCCGCCCGTCTTCGCCGGAAGGCCTTACACGCTAGGCGGCGTGCAACGCCCGAAATTCGCTAGGCGTCCAACTCGTCTGGCGGCGGAAATACTTGACAAAATTGGTGGGCTCGGCGAACCCGAGCGCAAAGCCAATTTCTTTGCTGGTGGCCCGCGTGTGCACCAGCAGGCGCTTGGCCTCCAGCGTTACTCGCTCGTCAATCACTTCCTTGGGCCGCTTACCTAAGGTGTTGGCCGTGGCCTGCGCCAAGCGTTTCTCCGACACGTTGAGCTGCGCGGCATACCTGCGCACGGCCCGCACCGTCTGGAACTGCTGCTCTACTAAGTCGCGGAACCGCAGCGTGTAGGTTAAATCAGGACCCCGCTCGAGGGGCCGATAACCTTGCTGCCGCCGCGCTCTTTCGGCCAGCAGCAAGAGGTTGTGCACCGAATTTTGTAAGACGACGGGCTGATACGGGTCGGGCGCGTGGGTCAGTTCGGTGGCTACTTGCGTGAACAAGGCCGCCAAGTCCGGGGCTTCGGCGCCGACCAGCACCACCGGCACGTCCCGCAACTCCTGAAAGAGGCTGCTCGTGCGCAGAAACCGCGCATCCGTCTCGCTGCGGGCGAAGAAGGTGTCGGTAAAGAGGAGCAGCTGCCCCTTGTAGTCGGCCGTCAGGTCAAAGGTGTGAACGCGGCCTGGCCCGACGAAGAGCCAGCTGCCCGGTTCCAGCGGTATGCGGTGGAAGTCGACGGTGTGCACTGCTTGGCCCCGCTGCACCCAGATAAGCTGGTAAAACCCCGCTCGAACGGGCGTTAACAAGGCGGGCGCATGAGTGTTCAGAAGGCGCCGAACAGTGGTCAGCTCCACTCCCAACGCCAAATCGGGTCGAAAAACAACGGTCTTAATGGAAGTGGACATAAGGCGAAGTACCAACTACTCCACTGCTTTATCGACCGCTCCTTGTTGGGACAGCTCCCAAATTTCCGGCGCAGGCGAGTAACCTGCTACGCCCGCAGGGCAACGAAAGGGCGGTGTTCTCCTAAAAACAGCCAATGGCGAGTCTTGCCTGCCACTGCCTATGCCCGACGAAATCATGCCGAGCGGCTAACCGCTGACGGGCAAAAAAGGCCCGCAAGCTTTTCTGCGTCAGGGGGTAGCGAGGGCCCATCAAACAAACGTAGCCTGCACGTTAGCCGCAGCCGGCCGTACCGGGCAGCGTGGAGCACAACAAGAGTAAGCGATTGCAGGCCAAACTTAAGTGCCTGAAATAGAAGTGCGATAGGGTATGACTAGTGCTTGTTAATAGCGCAGGTTCTCCTACCCGCCTCGGGCATGCTGTCACACCGGACAAGTGGCCTTTTACTATATAACTGCTTGGTTAATAAGGGTAATTACTCCAATAAAGGCCCCAATAATGTTGTATCTAGGTTAGTCTCGATAATATTTACTGAACTAAAGCTAATTGGCAACGACGTAAAAAGGATATTCCTAATAGGTAACCCCTTCTAAAGAAACTGGAGTTATCTGATGTTCTCCAAATTTCTTGGAGTTATCGCCTGCAGTGAGAACGTCTTTTGCTGTTTGTGCTCAGCTTACTGCTGGCTAGCATGGTTGGCATGGTTCTGCAACCTAGGTTGTACTTTTTGGAGGCTGCATTCTACTTCAAAACTCAAAAATATGGGGTTGTAGCACGGCGGGGTAAAGTGGTATATTCGGTATCCGCTTACGTTTACTGTTACGGCAGATAGAGGACTTCTAATTAACTCATTATCTATGCACCAGCCGGTCATTGCTACGCGGTCTACCACTGCTACTTGCAGCGTACTGATTGTGGAGGACGAGTATGTCATTGCCAACGACCTGCGCTTACTGCTGCTCGAAGCCGGTTACGACGTGCTAGGTATCGCTGATTCGGTAGCCGAAGCGCAGCAACTGCTCGGCCAGCGGCGGCCCGACATTGTACTGCTCGACATCTATTTGAAGGGCCACGCCACTGGTATCGACCTGGCTGCGACGTTGGAAGAAGCGAACATTCCGTTCATCTACCTCTCAGCCAACGACAGCCCTAGCGTGCTGGAAGCCGTGAAGGCCACCCAGCCCAGCGGCTACGTCGTGAAGCCGTTTCGGGAAAAAGACGTGCTGACGGCCCTCGAAATTGGGCGTTATCGGCACGCGCACGGCGTGGAAATGCGGCTGCGCGAGGAAAAAACCCTTCAGATTTCCCTTACCGAAGTGCTAACCGAGCCGGCCCCCTGGCCGCAGAAGCTGCTGCAAGTGGCCTGCCTGCTACAAGCACCCATCAGCTTCGATTTCATGAACGTGCGTTATCAGAATGAACGTACCTACCTCAGCTACTACTTTTATCGCACTGGGTTTGATGAGTACCAAACCCTTGACGAAGAAGCGTTTTTGCGGCTTATCAATACGCCCGCAACTTTATTGACCCAATTGCAAGCGGGAGCAGCTTTCTACGAAGCGCCAGGCTGCTATAACGGGGATGCGTTCACCAAATTCGCTCAGCAGCCCCTGCTGCAGGGCATTGCCAGAACGTTGCGAATGGCCTCGGCGCTAGTGATGCCCGTGGCCGTGGGGCCGACCTACCGCTTCGCGCTCTCTTTTTTTAGCCGTCAATCCGACGCCTACCAGGCGCGGCACTTAGCTTTGCTCGACCGCCTAGAGCAGCCCGTGGCCCTGACGCTGGAGCGCGTACTGGCCTTCGAGGAAATTGCCCGGCTCAGTGAGCAGCTCCGGCGGGAAAATTCCTACTTGCAGGAGGAGGTTAAGACGACAGCCAACTTCGAGGAGATTATTGGCACTAGTCCTCACTTGCTACGAGTATTCAATCAAGTGTCGCAGGTAGCGCCTACCGACAGTACGGTGCTGATTTTGGGGGAAAGTGGCACGGGCAAGGAGCTGTTTGCGCGCGCCATCCATAATCTGTCGGCTCGCCGCGACAAGATTCTGGTCAAGCTCAATTGTGCCACCCTCCCGGCCACGCTCATCGAGTCGGAGCTGTTTGGACACGAAAAAGGCGCTTTTACGGGCGCGGTCGACCGGCGCATCGGCAAATTTGAGCTGGCTAAGGGCGGTACCATCTTTTTAGATGAAATCGGCGAGCTGCCGCTGGAACTGCAAGCCAAGCTGCTGCGGGTGCTGCAGGATAAGGAAATTGAGCGGTTGGGAGGCAATACCCCCATTAAAACCGACGTGCGGGTGCTGGTAGCCACCAACCGCGAACTGGAAAAGGAAGTCGGCGCGGGCCGCTTTCGCATGGACTTATACTTCCGGCTGGCCGTATTTCCCCTAACCCTACCCCCCTTGCGCGAGCGGGCAAGCGACATTCCAGCGCTGGCTACCTTCTTTGCCCAGAAGGCAGCCCGCAAGTTGGGTAAGCCCTTTAAAGGCTTAGCGCCCGCGGCCCTGCAGCAGATGCTGGCCTATTTCTGGCCGGGCAACATTCGGGAGCTGGAAAACATCATTGAGCAGGCCGTCATTATTAGCGACGGGCAGCAGTCCCTGGAGCTGGGCCGCTCGCTGGCCAGTCCGTTGTTTCAGCCAGAGGCAACGCTTTTCACCGGGCCAGCCAGCGCGGCAGCCAGCAACCTTAAGCCAAGCAAACCACCGAAGGACTTGCTGGATGTGAAGCAGCTGCAGCAGGAAACCGAGCGCGAGTACCTGATGAGTGTGCTGGTGAAAACTAATGGCCGGGTGCGGGGCAGCGGCGGCGCGGCCGAATTACTTAATCTCAAACCCACGACCCTCGAATACCGCATGGAGAAGCTGGGGATTCGCAAGACTATCACTACTGCGGGGCCGGAAGTGTAAGTTAGTCGTCGTGCTGCGCATCCGCCCACCCGCGCTACCCTTTTCGCAGTCACCCTCGTATGTCTCGCACGCTGCTCATTTTTCTGCTTTTCCTAACCAGCGGGGCGCTCGCCGCCGAGCCGCTCTACCCTCCCTTATCCTTGGTGGCCGCCAATAGCCTGCGCCGGCAGCTCTGGCACACACCTCCCAGCCAGCGCCGCGTAGACCTACTGCTGCGCCTGAGCGAAGACTTCACAACCAAGTACGCTAGCTTGGGCACTCCCCTCGATAGCGCCGCCAGCTATGGCCAGCAGGCGGCCCAGCTAAGCCAGACCCTGGGCTACGCGCAGGGTGAGATTAGAAGTCAATATGCCCTCGGCAATGTTGCTCTCTGCCTCAACCAAGTGGCTGAAGGAGCTCAGCTCTTGATACAGGGCCTGAAGCGTAGCCGTCAACTGCCTGACGCGCGTCTGGAAGCCAACGGCTGGTATTATTCGCTGGCGACTTATACCTCTTCGGTGGCTGATATGCCGCAGCGCCTGGCCTGCCTGCGCCGGGCCCTAGCCCTTTACCAGGCCTTAGGCGACGAGGCGTGCACGGCCCACATCTTGAAAGACATTGCTGACCAGCACCTAACGCAAGGCCAGCTGGGTTTGGCGCAGCGGGAACTCCTGCAGGTGCTGCCCCGCTACCGCACCCTGGGCCGTGCGCACTACGCCTACGATTTGCTGAATGTCGTCAATGACAAAGCGGGTAATTACAAGGAGGCTCTCCGCTACGGGTTGGCGGCGCTCGAAAGTGCCAAGAGCACCAACGATACGACGTTTCTAAACCTGTTTTACGGGCGGGTAGCCTATCTCTATCTCTCGCTAGGCCAGCCAGCTGATGCGGCGCGCTACTGCCGGGTAGCCCTGCGGCGCGCCGAGCACACGCACGACCAGTCGGACGTGCTCGGCATTGCGCACACGTTGGCTACGGCGCTCATCAACTTGAAGCAGCCCCAGCAGGCGCTGGCGATGGCCCTGGAAAAAACGCGGGTGTATCCGGCCAGTGGCGATGGGCAAATCGCCCGGTGGGGGTTGCTGGCTACCTGCTACCTAGCTAACCGCGAGTATGCCGCTGCCGAACATTGCGAACTACAATTACTTAAAATACTGGAGGAACGCCAAGCGGAGGCTGGCATCTCTACCCGCAAGCGAGCCTACTTATTTCTGGGCCAAGTGTACCTATTAATGCGGCGCTACACGGCTGCCCGCTCCTACCTGAGTAAATCCATTGCTCTCCGCCCCCAGGCCAGTATTGCGGGCCAAGCCGCCACCGAGCGGCTGTTCTTCCAGCTCGACTCGGCTCAGGGCCGCTACTTGGCGGCCATTATCCACCAGCAACGCTACCAGGCCCTGCACGACTCGCTGTTCAACGAGCGCAAAAGCCAGCAGATAGCCAGCCTGCAAATTCAGTACGACACCCGCAAAAAGGAGCAAGACGTGGCGCTGCTCACCAAGCAGAGCCTCGTGCAGCAAGCCGACTTGCGGCACCGCGAAAGCCAGCGCAACGCCCTGCTGGCGGGGGTAGCCATGCTGGCGCTGCTACTGGGCCTGAGCTACAACCGCTACCGCCTCAAGCAGCGCAGCAACCGCCTGCTAGAATCGCAGCGCCAGGAGATTTACGCGCAAAACCAAACCCTGGAACGCGTGCTAGGCGAGAAGAACGGTCTGCTGGAAGAAAAGGAATGGATGCTGAAGGAGATTCATCACCGGGTAAAGAATAACCTACAAATTATTGGTAGTTTGCTGCGTTCGCAATCCATCTACTTGCAGGATGCGGCCGCCCGCGCCGCCGTGCGCGAGAGCCGCAACCGGGTGCACTCGATGGCGCTCATTCACCAGAAGCTCTATCAGAATCACCACTTGGCGGGCGTACCGATGGCAGCTTACATTCAGGAAATCGTGGACCATTTGCTAGCTTCCTTCGATTGCCCGCCCGGCATCCAGGCCGAGCTGGCGGTGGCCCCAGTGGAGTTGGACGTGGCCCTGGCCGTGCCTATAGGTTTAATTCTGAACGAGGCCATCACCAATTCGCTTAAGTACGCCTTCCCGGAGGCACCTACTGGCCACCTCTTTATTGGGCTCGACGTGCCCGAGGCTGACCGCTATCAACTCATTATTCGCGACGATGGAGTAGGCTTTGGGGCTGACTTCGAGCCGGCGCGGTGCCGCACGCTGGGCCTGAGCCTCATTCAGGGCCTGAGCAAGCAGATAGGTGGCCATTTGCAGGTGCAAGGCACCAGCGGCGTGCAGATTAGCCTGAAGTTTAAGCAGTTGGAAGTGCCGGTGCGGGGGCAGAAAATTCCGTGTTCCTGACTAGCCGGAGCAACCCAACTCGGTGCATTCAGCAGCAGAAATAATCTGGAGTGTTCTGGGCTACTCCGAAAAAGCTGGAAAAGAGCGCTCCATTAGCAGAAGCCTACCTTTATAAGTAAACATCTGAAGTAAAGAGCGTTACTTAGAAGGTGTACGATTGAATGACTGGTACAGTCGGGTGGCATGGTTTTGTGATGGCCGGGTAGTAGCCCGGTGCGGGCAGTTCTCATTTTAGGCAGTGCCCTATGAAAACCATTCCCTCCCCAATCATCGTGTTTATTACCGGCGCGTTCGTCAGCAGCAGTTGCTGGGATGAATGGCAGACGTTTTTTACCAGCCATGGCTACCGCTGCCTGGTACCGGCTTGGCCCCGTAAAGACGCCACAGCGCCGGAGCTGCGCCGCCGGCAGCCCGATGCTCACGTAGCCGCTACGCGCCTGCGCCAGCTAACGGAGTACTATGCCGACTTCATAGCCAAACTTCCAGAAAAGCCCATCCTGATTGGGCACTCGATGGGCGGGCTGCTGACCCAGTTGCTGTTGCAACGGGACCTGGCAGTGGCGGGCGTGGCTATTCATTCGGTGCCGCCGCAAGGCGTTATCACGTTTAAGTGGTCGTTTTACCGCTCGGTGTGGGGGCCACTGGGCTACTTCACCCCCGTGAAGAGGAGCTTCTTGATGTCGTTCAGCCAGTGGCAATACGCTTTCACCAACGGCATGCCGTTGGCCGCGCAGCGCGCTGCCTACGAGCAGTTTGCCGTGCCGGAATCGAAGCATGTCTCGCGCGACGGCCTGACTTCAGCGGCCAGAATCGACTTTGCGCGACCTCATGCGCCGTTACTATTTCTGGCGGGCAGCACCGACCACATCATCCCAGCGTCGCTTAATTATTCGAATTACCGGCGCTATCAGCATAGCGGCTCCGTAACGGCCTACCGCGAGTTGCCCGGCCGCAACCACTTCGTGCTAGGCCAGCCCACTTGGCGCGAAGACGCTCTGTGCGTGCTGGCTTGGCTTCAGCAACTGCTAACCGTGGCAGGCGCGGCAGCTAGCGTGCCAGTCTTGGCTGAGGCCGGGCGCTAGCCCTTAGCTAGTTGACTACCCGCCAGCCTTACCAGCGGCACGCAGCTTTCTTTCCTATCCCCTCGCCTGCGGGCAATGATGCATTTTCTGGTTCCTACCGATTTCTCTCCTGCTGCTTGTCACGCGCTAGCCGTCGCCGTGCAGCTGGCCCGGCCGCTGGGAGGGCGCATTACGCTACTGCATGCCGTGGAACTGCCACCGGCCGACGACCTATCACCTGATGTATTTGTAATGAAGCTCTTGCAGGCGGCCAAGCACCAGTTGCAACTCCTGCTAAGAGAAGCCACCCCCTACGCCACCGAAGCCATTATTCAGGAGTTGCTACAGGTAGCGCCTCGCCGCACGGCGCTGCTGGCGGCGCTCACCCAGCAGCGCCCCAATATGGTAGTCATTGGCTCGGCGGCCGCTCCCGCCAGCGGCTCGACGACCGAGTGGCTGGTGCGCACCGCGCTGTGCCCCGTGCTGGTGGTGCGCCAGCCGCTTAGCGATAGCCCGGTGCGCACGGTGGTTTTTGCTACTGATTTCTCGGTACTGGCCCTACGCGCCGGACCGGTGCTGCGGCAACTGCAAACCTTGTTTCCGGCGGCTGTACTTCACGTTCTGCACGTGGGCGCGGTGGGCCAGCTGGCCGAAACGCTACTATCCCAGCTAACCCAGCTGGTGCAGCAACATGGCCTAGCTGACAGTGAGTTGGCCATAGTAACGGCCCCTAGCCTGCATGTAGGCATTGCGCAGTTTGCGCAGCAGGTGCAAGCCGATATGGTCGTGCTACGCGCGGGAGCGGCCGGCATAGGCTGGCTTTGGCCCACCGACGAAGCCTCGGCTCAAGCGCTGCCCGCGCTGCCGCCGGTGCTCACGTTCCGGCTGGCAGAAGAGACTGGAGTGGAGGATAAGAGGTAGGCTGTCACCTCAACTGCTCACCGGTGTCGGGCACCTAGTTGCGCACCTCCTTCAACAGCAAACCTTTTACTAACTATCATCCTCATGAAACCGATTCGCCTCGCCGCTTTGCTGGTGGCCATTTTATTCAGTGTCCTTGGGGCCTGCTCTAAAGACGATACTGACACGCCCGCACCCAGCACCTACGTGCTGGTGCACGGAGCCTGGCAGGCGCCCTATGCCTGGCGATACGTGCAGCAGCGGCTGGTGCAGCAGGGCCAGCGCGTAATAGTGGTAGAACTGCCTGGCCACGGTGCCGATACTACTCCACCCGCTACCCTCACCCTTGATGCCTACCGCGATAAAGTAGTGGCTGCTATTATAGCGCAGCCCGACAACGTAATTCTGGTGGGCCACAGCATGGGTGGCATGGTGGTGACAGAAGTAGCCGAGAAAATCCCCGCCCGCATCCGCAAGCTGGTATATATCGGGGCGTTTCTGCCAGCCAATGGCCAGTCGCTGCTGGCGCTGGCCGCCACCGATAGCACCTCGCAGCTCGGAGCAGCCCTCGTGCCCTCGGCCGACCAGCTGACGCTGGGCATCAAGCCCAACCTGCTGGTGCCCGTGTTCATTCAGGATGGTGATGCTGCGGCTCAAAAGCTGGTGACCGATAACTACCGCGCCGAGCCGGCCATTCCTTTCACGAACCCCGTGACCCTGACGGCGACCAATTTCGGCCAGGTGGACAAGTACTACGTGCATACCGCCCAGGACCAGGCCGTGGGCCTGCGCCTGCAAAAGCGCATGGTGAAGGCGGCGGGCATCACCAAAACTTACACCTTGAACAGCAGCCACTGCCCCTTCCTAGCGGTGCCTGACCAGGTGAGCGACGTGCTGCTAGGCCTAGCCCGCTAGCGGACAGCTAATTACTCTCTTCTTACTGAAAACAGCCATGTACCAACTCAAGATTATTGGGGCCACCGTGCGCCCCAGCCGCCAGGGCCCTTTTATTACGGAATGGGTGGCTGAGCAAGCGCGAGCGCACGGCGCTTTTGTGGTGGAAGTACTCGACCTTCAGCACCTTAATCTGCCCCTCATGGACGAGCCCAACCACCCGGCGCTACGCCAATACACCCAGGAGCACACGCGGCAGTGGAGCCGCCACATCGCGGCTGCCGATGCCTTCATTTTCGTGACGGCCGAGTATAACTTCAGCTACCCCGCGCCCTTGCAGAATGCGCTGGAATACCTGGTGCACGAGTGGGCCTACAAAGCCGCGGGCATTGTGAGTTACGCTGGGGTGTCGGCCGGCACGCGGGCCTGGAACGCGCTCAAAAGCGACTTACCTTCCTACCGGGTCGTGCCGCTGGTGGAAGCCGTGAATATCCCATTTTTCACGCAGTTTATTCAGCATGAGCAGTTCGTACCAAACGAAGTGACGTGTGCTGCGATGACGGCGCAACTCAACGAGTTGACCCGGTGGACAAAAGTGCTTCAGGTGCTGCGCCAGCCCGAACTGGTAGCGGCCAGCTAGCCAAGTAAGCGGCCTCCCCACTCCAGCAATTCTAGAGCTAATCTGAAAGCGCTAGCGAACCCCAAAAAAGCTGGAGCTTTCCAGTTCGCTCATCTGGATTTTGTGAATTGGAATCCTGCTCAAAAAACAGCTTTTAAACCTCCTAACGTCAGATAGCTGAGGAAGGCACTGGTCGTAGCTCAAGCGGCACAGCGTTTGGATTCGGACTGCCAGCCAGCCCTAAGCATTGGCCACACTTCTCTACTCAAGTTAGGAGGTGAAGCTGTAGTAGCCGGCTAGGCGTCAATTCTTCAACCTTTCACTTCTTCACTAAAGCCATGAAAATCCTAGCGTTGTTCCCTGAAATTCGCTCAACCTTGGCTGTCCATACCCTGGCATTGGTAATAGGTATGTTGCTCAACAGTGCGCCTGGTGCCCACGCCCAGGATGGTAACGCGGGCGTGACTTCAAAAACCGTCGCCACGCCCATTCAGATGGTCGATATGTTCTACTCGGCGTTTGGGGAGCACCACGCCCGCGCCGTGCACACTAAAGGTATCATTCTGACTGGCAGCTTCGCGCCGGCGCCGGAGGCCCGTAACTTGTCGCGGGCAACGCATTTGCAAGGGGGCACGCTGCCCATCATCGTGCGGTTTTCCGACTTTACGGGCATTCCCGACATCCCCGACACGGTGGGGGCATCGCGGCCGCGGGGCATGGCTATCAAGTTTCAGCTGCTCGGCAATGCCTCGACCGATATTATCGCGCACAGCTTCAACGGCTTTCCGACGGCCACTACCGACGAGTTTCGGAGCTTGCTGCTGGCTATTGGGGCCAGCGGTAGTGGTAATTCGGCTCCGCTGACGCAGTTTCTGGCCACGCATCCCGTCGCTAAGACGTTTCTCACCACCCAGAAGCCGCTCACGACCAGTTGGGCCACGCTCACATTTTCCGGGGTCAACGCCTTCAAATTTACTAATAAAGCCGGGCAAGCTCACTACGTGCGCTACCAGCTGATTCCGGCTGCCGGGGAGCACTTCCTGACCAAAGCGCAAGCCACCGCAGCTGACCCCAACTACTTGCAGATGGAAATAAAGCAGCGCGTGGTCCAGCAGCCGATTGTATTCAAGCTCTACGCCCAGGTGGCTGAAAAAAGCGACGCCATCGAGAACCCGTCGGTGACTTGGCCCGACTCGCGCCAGCGGGTGCTACTTGGCACCCTCACCATTGACAAGCTGGTCCCCAACACGGTGGCGGAAGATAAAGCATTGTTTTTCAATCCTAATAATGTGTCCGACGGCGTGAATATCGCCGACCAGATGCTGCTGGACCGCGCCCGCACCTACCCCATCTCGGTGAGCGAGCGGCAATAAAGTAAGGTATAGCAACCCATTTTTTCACCCACACTTATGGTTTCCTCTGCTTTCGCGCATCCCTTTCGGGCGCTCAGCTTGTCGGTGAAGC
>CALMOO010000547.1:6657-17754 GCA_937871705.1 uncultured Hymenobacter sp. | reverse complement strand
GTCCATGCGTGAGCAGCTGGCCCTGGACGAAGCGGCCTGCCGCCAGCTGCTGCACACGCTGCGCCATGAGTTGGGACTCACTGACTTGCTCGTGCTGAGCACCTGCCAGCGCACGGAAGTGTACTACGCCGGCGCCCAGGACTGCAGCCGCGAGATACTGCTGGCCCTAGGCCACCTGAAACAGTGCCCCATCGGCCCCGACTGGCAGCCCTACTTTGAAGTATTGACCGAAGCGGAAGCGGCGGTGCAGCACCTGTTTGAAGTGGCGCTGGGGCTGGAGGCGCGGGTGCTGGGCGACTGGCAGGTTATTGGCCAGGTGAAGCAGGCCTATCAGTGGTCGGCGGCGCTGGGCATGGCCGGCCCGTTTCTACACCGGCTGCTGCACGCGGTATTTGCCGCCCACAAGCGCGTGCAGACTGAAACCCGCTTCCGCGATGGCGCTGCGTCGGCCAGCTACGCCACCCTGGAACTGGTGCAGAAGCTAACGGCGCACTTGGCCTGCCCCCGCGTGCTGGTGGTGGGGGTAGGCGCCATCGGAGCGGACGTGTGCCGCCACCTGGCGGCTCGCAAAGCCTCATTTGGCGACGTAGCTCTCTGCAACCGCACGCGCCAGAAAGCCGCCGAGCTGGCCGCGCAAACAGGGCTGCGCCTGGCTGAATTTGACGACCTGCCCGCTGCCCTGCGTGAAGCCGACATCGTGATTTCCGCTATCCGGTGCCCGCAGGCCTTTTTCACCCGCGCGCTGGTAGCGAGGGCTAGCGGCGCGGCCAGCCAGGTATTCGTGGATTTGAGCGTGCCCCGCAGCGTGGCGCCCGACGTGGCGCAGGTGTCCGGCGTGCAACTCTATAACATCGACGCTATTCGCAGCAAAACCTCGGCGGCGCTGGCGCAGCGCCAGGCAGCCGTGCCGCAGGTGCGCGCCCTCATTGCCGAGAGCCTCGCCGAACTGCACACCTGGGGCCACGCCCGGCAGATATCACCGCTGATTAAGCAATTGAAAAACAAGCTGGAACACCTGCGCCAACGCGAACTAGACCGCTACGGCAAGCGCCTCAGCCCCGCCGAAGCCGCGCTGCTCGAAGCCACCACCCGCTCGCTCATGCAGCAGGTGCTCAAGCAACAGGTGCTACACCTGAAGGCGGCCTGCCAGTGCCCCAATGGCGAGCCGCTGGTAGCGCAGCTGAGCGCGTTTTTTGCTTTTGACCATCAAGCCGTCGCTTGATTTTATTACACTCATAATCAATCTTTTCATACATGGAAAATACGCTTTCGCCCGCCTACCAGGCTGCCCACGTGGTGCCGCAGCCGCGCTTTGACCTACTAAGTGTCGAGCCCAAAGCTTACGCCGGTCTGATGATCATGCACAAGCAGTTGAGCCAATCGGGCTTGTCGCTCACGCACTGGGACTTAATAAATGTGCGCGTGTCGCAGCTCAACGGCTGCGCCTACTGCCTGATGATGCACTCGCAGGAGGCCCTGGACCACGGCGAGGCCGAACAGCGCCTGCGCGCCCTACCCGCCTGGCGCGAGGCACCCTACTTCACGGCCGAGGAGCGTGCCATCCTGGCCTTTGCCGAGGAGGTAACGCTGCTGCCCCAGCACCACGTGTCGGATGCCGTGTACGACGCAGCCGTGCGGTTGCTCGGTGAGGCTTACTTGGCTCAGGTGCTGCTGGCCACCGTGGCGATGAATGCCTGGAACCGCCTCGGCATTGCCCAGCGCAAGGTGCCAGCCTAGCCTTGCCAGTCTGTCTTTTTATCTTTTTTCCCCAAAAAATATGGACCCCATTACCCTAGTACCCAACAATAGCCTGCTGACTGCTACCCCCGAAGAAGGCCGCCAGTTGGCCGTGCACATGAGTCGCCTTATCGTGAAAGCCACCCAGCCCGATGCGCATAAGCGCGAGCAATTGCGCGAGGTGTACGCCAACGACGCGGCCATGCTGCTGGCCGTCACCCACACGGTAGCCATCGAGTTTGCCACCATCGCGGCGGCGAACAATTATTGGAAGTAACCGGCCGGGACAACTGCCTCACAGGCAACCGGCTGATGAATGTTTTTTAGCACAATTGACAAACAGGCAATTAGTTAATCAAAAGCATTTTTCCAAAATCTCACACCCATGGCAGCGCAACTTCTCACTCAACCCCCTTTGGCTAGCCCTCTCTCGACAGGGCAAGGGAACCTAGCCGGCAGTCTATTAGCCAGCTACGATTACATCATCGTGGGTGGTGGGTCGGCCGGCTGCGTGGTTGCGCGCCGCCTGCTGGATAACACGGCCGCCACCGTGCTGGTCTTGGAGGCCGGCAGCGCCGATACGGACTCGGCCAGCATTATTAACCCCGTGCAGTGGTTCCAGAATCTCGATTCTTCTCTGGACTATCGGTACGTCAACGAGCCCTCGCCTTTAACTAATAATCGGGTGATTGGAGCGGCGCGAGGCAAGGTTTTGGGCGGCTCGGGCAGCATTAATGCCTTGGTGTGGAGCCGGGGAAACCGGGCGGACTACGATGCGTGGGCGGCCGCCGGCAACCCTGGCTGGGGGTACGAAGCGGTGTTGCCACTGTTTAAGAAAATAGAGGACTGGGAAGGCGGGGAAACCGACTTCCACGGGACAGGCGGCCCCATCGGAGTTGCCACGGCCCGCAACCTGCACCCGGTATCGGCGGCCTTTATCGAAGCTAGCCAATCGTTCGGTATGCCGTATTTAGCCGACACGAATGGCCCAAACCCGCTGGGCGTCGGCCCAATGAGCACGAACACGCGGAACGGGGTGCGCAGCAGTCCATTCGAAAGGTATCTCAGGCCCGTGCTGGGCCACCCCAATCTCACGGTCCTCACAGCGGCGCAGGTAGTGCGGCTGACTATGGACGGCGCACGGTGCACTGGCCTGGAGTTCGTGCAGGGTGACCAGCTTTATACGGTAGCCGCGGCCAGCGAAGTCATTCTGGCGGCCGGCGCGTTCGACACGCCGCGGCTACTGCTGCTTTCGGGCGTTGGGCCTGCGCCAGAATTGGCCCGCCTGGGTATTCCTCTGCGCGTGGACCTGCCCGGCGTGGGCCAGAACTTGCAAGACCACCCGCTTATCATGGGCCTGTGCTTCGAAGCGAAAGAGCCCCTCGGGTCTCCAAACGAGAACTTGATAGCCAGCGCGTTTTATTGGAAAAGCCAGCCTAGCCAGCCCACCGCCGACCTGATGGCGATTCCATTTCAGGTGCCGGTAGTGCTGCCCCCGTTAGCGGCCACGCACCCTGCCCCCGAAAATGGGTTTAACATCGCCCCGGCCCTGATTAAAGTAAAAAGCCGAGGCTACGTACGGATGAAGACGGCCAGCCATGACGGGCCGCTGGAAATCCAACCTAATTTCCTAGCCGACCCGGCTGACCTGGAAGCCCTGACCAACGCCGTGGAGATGTGCATGGATATTGCCCAGCAGCCCGCTTTCCAGCGCCTGATTAAGCGTTGGGTGACGCCAACGCAGGTAATCAACCGGACCGCCATCCAGGAATTTCTGCGCAATACGTGTATCTCTTACTGGCATCCGGTGGGTACCTGCGCCATGGGTTCCGGGCCGGCGGCGGTAGTTAACAATACATTGCAGGTGCACGGCGTGGAAGGACTGCGCATCGTCGATGCTTCCGTAATGCCCCATATTCCGGCCGGCAACACTCAGGCTC
Source organism: uncultured Hymenobacter sp. (assembly GCA_937871705.1). Classification (GTDB taxonomy): domain Bacteria; phylum Bacteroidota; class Bacteroidia; order Cytophagales; family Hymenobacteraceae; genus Hymenobacter. The sequence continues at coordinate 14,077 of CALMOO010000547.1, read as the reverse complement.
CTACCCTAATGATTGCGGAAGCCGCCGCCGCGTTTATAATTGGCGGAAAATAACGTCGGATTACTACGAGTTGTCACGCACAACCTAGCCCTTACGCTTGCCAGTTATTGCCAGCGTACCCACACGCTCAAACAATAATCTTGCCCTCCCGAAGCACCAGTTTGCCCGTCTGCTCCAACTGCTTGACGGTACGGATGACGGTCTCGACGCGCAGCCCGGTGAGGTCAGCTAGCTCCTGGCGAGTCAGGGGCACGAGGTAGGTAGGCGGACTGCCGGCCTGGCGCTTGAGGTAGGCAAGCAGCGTCAGCAACTGGTGGTCGGCAGGGTAGCTCGACATCTCGCGGGCCTGCATCGACTTGTATTGCAGGCGTCTGGCCAGCGCCGCCAGAAAGCGTTGGTGCACGTCGAAGTGCTGACGCAGCAGTTCGACCAGGGCCGGGTAGGCCAGCCGGTACACCACGGCCGGCTGGCTAGCCACTGCCGAGGCGGGGTAGGGAAACTGCCCAAACAGCGGCGGCTCGCCCAGGCTCTGCCCGGCCTGGAAAATGCCCTGGATGAACTCCGTGCCGTCCTCGATGCGATTGACCATGCGCAGCTCGCCGTGGAGAATCTGGTGGTAAAAGTGGGCCGGCTCGCCTTCGGCAAACAGGACTTCGCCCTTCGCCAGGGTTTTGCGGGTGGCCCCGAACTGTTCCAAAAGGGCTGGCTCGATAATACTCATATGCGCTAGGTCATAAACGGCAGGCGGGGGCGGCCCCTAGCATTGTACCAGGTTTGGCCGCTGCCCTACTGCTACTTCCTACTACCAACCGCTAGCCCCCAAAAGGTGTGCCAGCCGGCAAGCGGCCAGGAGCACACCACTGACATTTTCTATTAAGTCGCATGAAGAATTCGCGTTTCTTTCCGCTTTACGTGGCTGGGTGGCTGGGACTGTTGGGGTGGCCCACCGTCGGGTGGACTCAGGCTACCACTCCTGCCCCCGCCGAAGGACCCATGCTTACACAGCCGGTCGTGCTGGGCATGCTGGGGCTGCTGCTCGTTATCGTGGTGGGGGCGATGCTGGTGCTGGTGAGTCGCGTGGCGGCGCTGGTGCGCAGCGCCCAGCCGCCCGCGGCCGACAACGAGGCCGGCCGCTTCGACGCAACCTTGACTAATCTCACACCTAGGCAGCTGGCGGCCCTCGTGGCGCGGCAGCAGGCGCAGGCGTTTCACCTCAGCGGCCAGGAGTTGGGTAGTGCGGCCCCGGTGCGCGATGCGTTGGGCGTGGTGCAGCACGTGGCCCTGGAGGTGCACGCGCCCTGGTTTCACGAAAAGCGCCGCACCGCGCCCTTTGCCGACCTCGACCCGCGCCTGACGCGCCTTGTGGCGGCCTACCTGCTGTGCGCGGCCTTTTGGCTGGTGCTGGGCACCACCGTGGGCTGGTACGTGGGCGTGAAGTTCGTGCGCCCCGACGTAGACCATGTGGCGGCGCTCTCGTTTGGGCGGCTGCGGCCGGTGCATACCAATATGGTATTCTGGGGCTGGTCGTCGCTGGCCATGCTGGGGCTGGGGCACTTTGTGGTGCCGCGCACCAACAACGTGCCGCTGCATAGCCTGCGCTGGGGCTGGTGGGCTCTAGGGCTCATTAATGCCAGCGTGCTGCTGGGTTCGCTCTGCCTGCTGAACGGCATCAATAATGGCGGCGGTGAGTACCGCGAATACATCTGGCCGGTGATGCTGCTCTTCGCGCTGGGCGTGCTGCTGTGCTTTGCCAACTTTTACCAAACCGTAGCGCGGCGCACTACCGAGGAGTTTTATATCTCGAACTGGTACATCCTGGGGGCCACCGTCTGGGGCGTGGTGCTGACGGTGATTGGCTACCTGCCCTTCTACCAGAACGAGTTGGGCGAGACCATTACCCAAGGCTACTACATGCACATGGGGGTAGGGATGTGGTTCATGACCTTCATGCTGGGCCTGATGTACTATTTCCTGCCCATGTCGCTGAACAAGCCCATCTACTCTTACTCGCTAGGGGTGCTGGCGTTCTGGACGCAGCTGCTCTTCTATACGATGATTGGCACCCATCACTACATTTTCAGCCCCCTGCCGTGGTGGCTGCAAACGGTGGCCATCGTCTTCAGCGTAGGCATGCTGATTCCGGTGCTGGCCGGCACCATCAACTTTTTAATGACTTTTCGCGGGGGCCGCAAGCGGGTGGGCGATTCTTACTCGCTGCCCTTTTTGCTGATGGGCGTGCTGTTTTACTTCACTGGCTCCTTGCAGGGCTCCTTGCAAGCGTTGCGCTACACCAACCTCGTGTGGCACTTCACTGACTTCAACGTGGCACACTCGCACCTCACCATGTACGGCATCATCGCCTTCATGCTCTGGGGCTGCATTTACTCGCTGGCTCCCCGGTTGCGCGGGCGCGAGCCCCGGCAGGGCCTAGTGGGCGTGCATTTCTGGTGCGCGCTGGTGGGCCTGCTGGCCTACGCGATGGCACTCATGATGGGCGGCACGCTCAAGGGCCAGAGCTGGCTGGCCCTTGAGCCGTTCCTGAAGTCGGTGGTGCTGATGGCGCCCTACTGGCTGTGGCGAGCCCTGGGCGGCACGCTGATGTTACTGGCGCATTTCGTGTTTTTGTATAATCTGGTGGATATGCTGCTGCTGGGCAAAACCGCAGCCCTTGCTGCTGCCCCTATCCCCACCCTCGTGCCGCACGCCGATGAAATCCTGGAATCTGTATAAAAACCACCGGCTGTTTACGGGCACGGTTTTCCTAGGCTTCGTGGGGCTAAGCACGCTCATTGCCGTGCAGCCCGCCGCCCGTATGCAGGCCGACAACGCCCCGTTGCCCACCGCCGAGGCCCTCACGCCCGAGCAGCAGGCGGGTCTGCGCGTGTTCATCGGCGAAGGCTGCGTGGCCTGCCACACCCAGCAGGTGCGCAACATCGACATGGACCAGCGCTGGGGCACCCGGCCCAGCCTACCCGCCGACTACGCCTGGCACCAACGCCTCGACGTGTGGCGGGCTACTCCTTCCACACTCGGCTCGGAGCGCACCGGCCCCGACCTCACTGAAGTAGCCGTGCGCCAACCCAGCGACCTCTGGCACCTGCTGCACCTCTACCAGCCCCGTAGCGTGGTGAAAGAATCGATTATGCCCGCTTTTCCGTGGTTATTTCAGGACAGCGTGGCGGGTACGCCGGCTGGGCTAGCGCTGCACGTGCCGGCCGGCTTTCGCGAGCCGGGCAGCCACGTTATCGTGCCTACGCGCCGTGCCCAGCAGCTAGTAGCCTACTTGCTGTCGCTCAAGCAAGCACCGCTGCCCAGTGGCACGCCGCCGACCGCATTCCTGGCCTTGTCGCCGCCCAAGGAGGCTGCCCCGGCTAGCCGTACCCCGGCTGGTAATGCTGCGCCCGCCCTCGACGGCGCGGCCTTATACACTACCAACTGCCAGCCCTGCCACCAAGCCAACGGCGAGGGCCTGAAAGGCGCTTTCCCGCCGCTCAAAGGCAGCCCGGTGGTGAATGATAAAGACGCCACACTGATGGTCAACATCGTGCTGCAAGGCTACAACCCGCGCCCTGAATACGGCGTGATGCCGCCCTTCGCCACCAAGCTCAGTGACGCTGAAATTGCGGCCATCATCAGCCACGAGCGCAGCACCTGGGGCAACGCCGCCGCGCCCATCACGACTGATTTTGTGCAAAAAATCCGAGCGCTGGTGAAGCCGGAGCCCGCGCTTTAAATGCAAGAAAGCTTTTGAACCCAATAAGCCCATCATGCAGCGCGCAACGAAGCATCTCGCTCGTGCCGCTAGGGATACTAATCTAACGAAGCGAGCGAGATGCTTCATTGCGCGCTGCATGACGTTCTTTTTACTTCCTTATACAATCTTAAAGCCCTTATTATCAATGAAAAAAAAATTGCTTTGGCTGCTTGCCAGCCTGTTCATCACGCTGCCGCTGTGGGCCTGCCCGGTGTGCGACAAGCGCCAGCCCAAGGGCTTCGCCGGCATTACCCACGGCGTGGGGCCGAGCAGCACGTTTGACTACCTGATGCTGTACGGCGCCATTCTGGTGGTGGCGCTCACGTTCGGGCTGTTCCTGCGCTTCGTGCTATGGCCCGAAAGCGCGCACAACCTCGTGCGTCGCCGGCAAATGTCTGCCTTCTTCTAAGCCTGCACCTCATGCCTACCCCCTCCCCACCCGGTGACGAGCAGCAGGTGCTGCTGTTTCTCGACGACGCTCCCGAACCCTTCGCCCGCTACGCCCCGCCGGTGAAGCTCGACCTTGATACTACTCGCCTAGTGGATGGCCCCCACGAGCTGCGCGTGGTGGCACGCTCTTCCAATGGCCAGGAGGGCGTGCAACGCATCCCGTTCGTGGTGCGCAACGGCCCCGCTATCACGGTATTGGGCCTCAGCCCCGACGATATTGTGTCGGACGTGCTGCCGCTGACCGTCACGGCCTACGGCAGTGAGCGCACTGATTCGTTCGTCATCAAGGCCTCCGAAACGCCGCAGGGCGTGCCCGCCTGGGTGTGGGCGGGCATCCTGGTTTTTCTGAGCTGGGGGGCTTATTACCTGGTTACGGCCTTGGCCGTGCCGACCAATTAACCCAACTATGGCAAACACCCCTAATCCCGACATTCTCACGCCGGACGACATCCGCCAGCTCATTAACGCTTTCTACGGGCGGGTGCTGGCCGACGCGCTGCTAGGGCCAGTATTTGCCGCTCGCATTCCGGCCGGCCACTGGCCCGCGCACCTTGATACTATGACTCGCTTCTGGACGGCGGCGCTACTGGCCCAGGCGGCTGGCTACCGGGGCAATCCGGGAGCCAAGCACCTATTTCTACCGATTGAGCAGGCGCATTTTACGCAGTGGCTAGCCCTGTTTGGGCAAGCTGTGGACGAGCTGTTTGCCGGCGACCACGCCACTGAAATTAAGCGGCGGGCCGGCAAGATGGGCGAGCTTTTTCAGGCAAAAATCGCCGCGGCGCGAGCCGGTAGCGGCCACGCTATCTTATAATCCAACCGGGCCGCCTAGCCTTTTTTTTACTTTTGCAATGGATATTGACTCCATAATCGTCAGCCAGCTCACGGCTGGGCTAGCAGGTAACCTGCTGGCCTTGAATGGGGTATTTATGCTGTTTTGGCCAGGTGCCTGGTACCAAACCGGGTCCGGCGTTACTGCTACCGGGCCGCTAAAGGTGACTTTCATTATCGACATCGCCCTAGCTTACCTCATGTCGGGGACTGGCTTGGTAGTGGGGGCGGTGCAGTTGAGCCGGCGGGTAGCACTACTAGCCTCGGTGTGGCCCGTCACGCACGCCGTTTTTCACGCGGTGCTGTGGGCTACCTGCGGGGCACCCACTGGGGCCGCTCTGCCCACCGAGGCCTTTACCGTGTTGGGGCTAGCTACGGCGGGCGGGCTGGCCGCGCCCAATCTACCACGCCCCATTCTCACGCCTACTACTCATTAACTTATAATGGAAAACAAGGCCAACACCGCCACGCCCCAGCGCCCGCTGGGTAGCCGCGTCCTCAACGCCGAACTGCTGCTGCTCGACCTGCCAGCCGCCGCTGGGCAACTCCATCAGGAGCCTGCCTGGGCTAGCAGCGACCGCAATGCCCTTACGCTATTCAAGAGCGATACCCTGCGCCTGGTGCTAACTGCCCTACACGCCGGCGCCACCATGAAAACGCACACCGCCAAGGGTATTATCAGCGTGCAGGTGCTGGCTGGCCGCCTCACTTTCGGCACTGCCGCCCAAACGGTGGAACTCAGCATCGGGCAGTTGCTAACGCTGCAAGCCGGGGTGCCGCACAGCGTAACGGCGCTGGAAGACACCACTTTTCTGCTGACGCTGGCGGCTAGCCAGACCACAGAAGCGTGAAATAGGCCCTCATACTTTGACAAACTCAGCATGACGGCCTACCATTATTTTTTAAGATTCTATTTGCTAAACATTTGCTCACCTACCTACATGCAGCCACCCACGTTTGATTCGGAAGCGCCTGCCCTACGCGATTTGGCCCGGCGTGGCTACTGCCACAATTATAACCTGACGGGTGCACAACTGGCCGATAGCCGCCTGTACCCTGGCCGCTTTCAGGTGCGGGAGGTACACCGCTTCGAAGGCACCTCCAATCCCGATGATATGTGCGTCATCTACGCTATCGTTTCCGACGATGGCGTGAAAGGCGTGCTGGTTGATGCCTACGGTTTGTACGCCGACAGCCCCGCAACCGAACTGATGGGGCCACTATCCCTAGCGCTCCGCGCGGGCGGCTAGCCCTCGCCGGACCGGCGGCGCTAGCACCATCTGGCCGGGTAGGGCTGCCGTAACACCAATTTATTCAGTAGCCAGCCTAGGCCGATGATGAGGCCTACTCCCAGTAGCAGCGGCAACACCAAGTGCCCGGTCGGCTGCCGGTCGGGAGCTAGCAGCAGCAATAGGATAGCTATGCCGGGTGGGTGCAGCGCATCGGCCGCTAGCAGCAACAACAAGGTTAGGCCCACTGCCAACACCACTACCAGACTGGTAGCCGGCAGCCACTGCCGGCAGATTATGGCCACGCCTACCGCTAGCAGGTAGCCCGCCACAATATTGCGTGGCTGGGCGAAAGACTGGTCAGGAATGATGAGCACCAGCACGCCGGTGGCCGCCAATGGCCCCAGCAGCAAGGGCTGCCGCAGCACCTGCCCTACCCCCGCCAGCACCGCCAGTATAGTCATAAGGCAGCCCGCTTTCAGAACGGCCCGTTGCTGCTCACTGCCGGGGGTAAACCAGGTCCTAGTCCAAGCTTTGCGCCGGCCCAAACACTTCAAAATGACGACTTTCAAACCCTTGACCCCGCAGCAGGGCATTGACGTGGCGCATAAAACCCAATGGCCCGCAGCAGTAGCAAGCGGCCGTGCGGGGCACGTCGGCCAGCAAGTGGCGCAGATGCTTATTGGTGAGCGGGCCGTAGCCCAGGGTTCCGGCCAGCGCCAGTTGCAACTCTTCGTCCTGGTTGTCTTCGTCGCTGGCCAGCACGGGGGTAGGTGCCCCGTAGAGGCTGAAGACACGCAGATTGGGGTGCTGCCGTGCCAGCAGGCGCAGGCGCTGGGCGAAGGGCTGCGCGTCGGCATCGCGCACGGCTTGCAGCAGCCGGATTTCGCGTGGGCTGCCACTCAGCAGCAGATGCTCCAGCATAGCCATGAGCGGGGTGATGCCCACGCCGCCCGCCAGCAGCACCAGGGGCGTGGTGGCCGTTTCATCCAGGTAAAACTCGCCGGCCGGGGCGTGCACCAACAGTGTAGTACCGGCCATCACCGCGTCGTGCAGGTAGTTCGACACCAGGCCTGCGGGCGTTTCGTGGCCGGCTTCTTGGCGCTTGATGGTGAGACGGTAATACGACCGGCCGGGCGCGTCGGAGAGGCTGTAC
>CALMOO010000547.1:0-6647 GCA_937871705.1 uncultured Hymenobacter sp. | reverse complement strand
ACGGTGCGGGTGGCCCGGTATTTCCACCGATACACTAATGAACTGGCCGGGCCGGTAGGCGGGCAGCGGCTGCCCATCTTTGGGCCGCAGATAGAACGAGTGCACACCTGTACATTCCTCCAGCACGCGCTCAACGCGAAAAGGCTTGAAGGCCAGCCAGCCGCCGGGCTGGCTGCGATGCCCCTGGTAGGCCACCGCCTCCAGGCCCGTAAGCACCTGCGCGATGCGGGTGTAGGCCAGCTCCCAGGCCAGCATCACGGCGGGGGTAGCCGCCGGCCCCAGCTTGGCCCGGATGGTAGCCAGCAGGCTAGCCCCCACCAGAGCGTAGTGCGCGGGCTGAATGTCGAGGCTCACGTGCTTGGCAGCTATCATGCGGGCCTGTGGGCCCAGCGTATCGAGCTGGTCGAACTTGGTGACAAACAGCAGGATGGCTTGGAGCAGGGCGTGGGCCTGCGTGCCACTAGCCTGGTTGGCCATGTTGAAGATGTGCTTTAGCTCAGGGTTGTGCGCAAATAAGTGCGTGTAAAAGTCGCGGGTAAGAGCGTCGCCATCGGCTACCAGCGCGGGAGCGGTCTGGTGGGTGAGGGCGATTATTTCGGCTTGTTCCATGAGGGTGCAAGAAGTTGATAGTGGGCAGCTTGCCCAACCGATACCACAAAATTACCCGGCCCTTTTCGCGGCCTTTATGCGCTAGCTCATACCATGGCAAGTATTTCGGCCCTACCCCCCTTCCACCTCCCCACTGCCATGAACCCGCATTTTTATCCTCCCGATTTGGCTCTGGAACTGCGGGCCCGTTGGCCGGCATTGGCCAGCGTCGGCAGCTTGGCCCTACCCCCTCTGGACATCCTCACGCAGCTGATTTCAGTGGCGTACCAGGCCAGCCTGCTGCGCGAGGAAAGCCGGCCCGTGAGCTTCCGCCTGGCGCTGCTGCCGGCTAGCCTTGACTGCCCCCACCTACTGGAGTTTGAAACTCCGCGCCCCTACGACGAGCAAGAAATTCGCCGCTTGAGCCCGGCGGTGCAGGCGCCGCGCACCCTGCTGGCCGTGCGCCTCGGAGCTGAAGGCGAGCTGCAAATCACTGGCCTGCTGCTCAGTAACCACGACTGGGACCAGCTAGCCGAGCTGCCGCACCCCTCTGGCGAGCCGGCCCCGACCGCGCTGCTCCTGCAGGTGCGCGGACCGGGCGAGCTGGTTTTTTACGCCGGCCCCACCCGCGTGCTGACCTTGCAGCGCGGCCGCCTCGACGGGCACGGCTTCGTACAGTTTCCGCTGGCCTGGTCCCGCGGCCGCTTCACCGAAGCCATCGACTTCGTGCATCAGCACCTGGGCCCGTCGCCCGTGCTGGAAGTGCCAGCACTGCACGAATTTTTGATGCTGCTGGCCCAGCACGTGGTGCGCCGGGTATTGGCGCGAGTGCGGGCGGGGGGCCACGGGGGCATGGTGGTGCTGGTGCCCACCGCCAGCGCCGGGCAGTGCGTGGGGCCGGGGGCAACCCTGCGCCCCAAGTACAAGCTCCGCCCCGCTCACCCCGACCACCAGTACCACGCGCTGCTGCTGCGCATTATCGCGCGGCTGGCCGAGCTGGGAGAAGTGAGCTGGCCCCGCTACCAGCGTATCAGCGACGCTCACTTGGCTGAGTTGGATGTCGAAGTGGGCCAATTTGCCGAAACTCTGGCCGACCTGATGGCCGTCGATGGCGCCCTGGTGCTCACCAAGCAGTTGGAGATTGTTGGCTTTGGAGTGGAGGTATACGCCCCGCCGTTGTCGCTCGAAAGCGTATACCGGGCCCTCGACGTAGACGCCGCCACTTTGCGGGCCGAAGCACCCGACCGGGGCGGCACCCGCCACCGGGCCGCTTACCGCCTCTGCCTGGCCGAGCCGGCCAGCATGGCCATTGTCATTTCCCAGGATGGCGGCGTGCGGTTTGTGCATCAGCAGGCCGGCCAGGTCGTATTTTGGGAGCAGCTGGCCTTGTAGGCTAGCCCGGTGCGCCAGCAACGAGCGACCATGCTCGGCCAGCTGCAAGTTGCCACTTATTCGGGTCGGCCTGGAGAGCCCTAGGTTTTTTGGATAAGTACAAGTTGGGGAACCGTCTTAACACGCTCAGCAAGCTTGTTTACGGGCATATACCCAGTGTTTTCATCCGCCAACGCTGCTGGCATTGGCTTTGAGCAGCCTACGTTGCCGCGGCTGATACTTACCTAGTCAGCTTGCCGCTTTTCCTACCTAGCCTACGGCCTTGGTTTCAACATCAGCGACTTATGGACACTAACATTCCACTTTCGGCGCAGCCACGGGTAGTTATCGTAGGCTGCGGATTTGGAGGACTGAAATTGGCGCAGGCCCTGGCTGATGCTCCAGTGCAGGTGGTTGTAATCGACCGCAACAACTACCACAACTTCCAGCCCTTACTCTACCAAGTGGCCACGGGCGCGCTGGAGGCCGACAGCATCGCCTACCCGATACGCAAAATATTTACGGGGCAACAAAACCTGTTCTTCCGCGTCGCCGACGTACAAGGCGTAGTACCAGCGCGTAACCTGCTGCAAACTAGCATCGGCGAGATTAGCTACGATTATCTAGTACTGGCCACCGGTTCGCTCACCAATTTCTTCGGCCTGGAAAGCATCGAGCGGAACGCCCGCCAAATTAAGAGCATTCCTAACGCGCTGAATTTAAGAAGTTTTCTATTTGAAAACCTCGAACAGGCGCTGTTGACCAGCAATCCCGCTGAGCGTCAGGCGCTGCTCACGATTGTGGTGGTCGGCGGCGGGCCCACCGGCGTCGAGCTCAGTGGCTCCCTAGCCGAGATGCGTCGTGGCGTCCTGCCTAAAGACTACCCCGAGCTAGACCTCCAGCAGATGCGCATTATTCTAGTTGATGAAGGCGCGGCCGTGCTCAAGCCCATGTCAACTGCTTCGCAACAGGACGCCCAGCGCTACCTGGAAGAACTGGGTGTAGAGCTGCACTTTCATACGACCATCCGAAGCTACGAGCACAAGCGCGCCTACTTCTCTGCTACCGAATATATTGAGACGGCCAACCTGATTTGGGCTGCCGGCGTCAATGGTGCAGCGGTACCCGGCCTACCCGACGAGGCGCTAACGCGCAACAAGCGCCTACACGTCAACCGCTGGAACCTAGTGCAGGGCCAAACCAATATTTTTGCCATTGGTGATGTGGCTAGCATGGTAACCGAGGCTATGCCCAAGGGACTTCCTATGCTCGCCCCCGTAGCCCAACAGCAGGCCAGCCACCTGGCTGCTAATCTGCAGCGGCTTATCCACCAACAGCAGCCCTTGAATTTTACGTACCGCAATAAAGGCGTAATGGCCATCGTGAGCCGCAACCAAGCCGTGGTGGACCTACCCAAGCAGGTTCATTTTAAGGGCTTTTTCGGCTGGCTGGCGTGGCTGTTTATTCACCTCATCCTATTAGTAGGCTTCCGCAACAAAGCAGTGGCCTTAGTTGACTGGGCATTTGCTTACTTTAGCTCGGGGCAGGCCCTGCGGCTGATTATTCAGCCCCTGCGCCCGCGCGGTGACGACCTAGGCAAGCGTGCCGCCGAAGTGCTGGCCGCTACCCCCGACTATACCGCTCCGCCCCCCGCTATTCAAGAGCCTAGCCTAAATTCCCAGGAGGCCTCTTGCCTAGCGGGAGATTAGCGTAACGAGCCTAATCCAGCTAGACCGAAAAAGCTGTATTCGCGCGTTAGCCTTTATTAATGACGCTGCTCACGGCCAGCTAGGTCAAAATCAGCTGGACTATGTCAAGCTCTTCGGCTTCGGATAAGGTGCATAGCCCATCCAAAATAGTTGAAGGTTCAGTGGCAGTCAGTGGTAATAAAGCTGCCGACATCGAGCCGGCCACTTACTAATCCTCGCTAATTGCGGAGGTACTTGCCGCTGAGCAGGCCTCTTGCTAATCTTGCAACAGCAGTAGTGACCAATCTTCGCATCACGGTAGCACTAGCGCTCACCCACTAGCGGCAGATAAGTGGTAGCCCCGACCCACACATGATTGGGGCACGTCGGCGTCGGTTGGCCTAGTAGCCAACTTTCGGCCACAACGGCGGCAGGGTTGGGCTCAGTAGCGCTGGGACTCTAGGACTAGGTAATCAGCGCCCGTTGGCCGATGCCCAATGGCTCCATCTTATTAAAGGAACAATAATGCAAGGAAAAATAAAATCATAAACTCTTGTTTATCAATAGCGAATACTCCAATAAGGGCCCCCTTGCTGGTATTGCGCAGCGGCAAGGTCAATGCAACGCGTAGCCGCTGTAAAGCGCTGCATCTGGTAGAGCGCCACCGCTTTATAGTACGCTGCTTCCGAACACTTCGCGTTTAGGTGCGATAGGCTGTCCAATTGCTGGACAGCGGCGGGGTACTGTTGCAAGCTCAGGTGCGCGATGGCGGCATACAAGTAGTTATAAGGATTGACGTACTTAGCCCCGAACTGGTGGCATTCTGTAGCGCTCGCCTGCTGAAAATACCGGACCGCCTGACGCGGCTTATTTAACTGCAAATAATTGAGCCCTAGCAGAAAGTAGAGATTTTCACTCCACGGATAATCCGTGAAATGGGGGGTAAAGGCGTCGTAGCGTCGTAAATCGTCGGTAGACCCCTCATAATCATGGAGCATGTAGAGCCGCACCCACCCCCGGTACCCCAGATATTCACGGGGCTGCAAGGCCACGGCTTGATTGAGGTAGTACATGCCCTGCCCATAATCGCCGCGCTTGTTAAACGGTACGGATTTCTCCAAGTACGCTTTAGCCAAATAGGGGTCGAGCCATATTGCCGCATCAAGCAAGCGCTGGCTCGGTGGTGCCCCTTGCGGCCAGAGGTTTTTAACGGTAAAACACGTTTCCGCCAACCAGTGCCGCAACGGCTTGGCTTGCCAACCGATGACGCCGAGTAGCACGGCCACTACCCCCCAAAAACCATATATACGGCGCTTGCTCACGGGAAAATGGTCAGGAGTTGCCCTGCCTGTAGCCTAAAGGAAAGAAACTTGTAGCTATCGTACACGTGGTGCTGGTACGTGCCCGGTTGCCAGCGGCCTAAGCCCCGGACAGCCAGGAGCAGGTAGCGCGCAATTTCCGGCGGAAACGAAGTGGGTTGGTAGGCATTATCCACCTCGTACACGCGGAAGCGTCCCGCCGCGCCCGTGCAATTGATTAAAAAACGTACGGTGACAATGCCCGTGGCGCGGCGGTAGCGGGGATGGGCTGCGAAGGCGGTGCGTAAGCGGTGTTGTAGGACCCCGTTCCCAAGCGGGTAAGTGGGCTTGACTTGATAGCTCTGGGCGATGTGGTGCTCGTCGCAGAGGACAAAGCGGGGGTCATCGTGCGTAGGATCAAAGGCAATAGCCCCAACATCTCCGTAGCTAGAACTGCGATAAGGGGCCGTATTCTGACTCTTGGCGGGTAGGGCGGCCCCGAACAGTCCACTTACTAAAAGCCATCGCTTCCTGAGCGCACTTTGCCGACTGGTAAGAAATCTGTTCATAGGGGAGTAGCCAGTAGTCGTTGCACGCCCATGGGGTGAAACGCCTTCCCGCGCCGGGTAGTGTAGCCGGACTGATTGAGTTGGTTTGCAATAGCTCGCAAGTTGGCCCCCGTCGCCCGCAGGAGCGTCGCCAGTTGCGCGGCCTGTCTATTATTGACATTGGTCTGCGCATTCGCTTGTCGCGCTACTAAGCCTTTCAGCTTGGCCTCGTCCGTGAGATTAGCCGGGGTACCCAGCGTAAACCCCCGCGCCTTCTTAGCCGCGAGTGCATCCCGCGTCCGACTAGAGATGGCCGAGGCCTCCTTCTGGGCCACCGCGGCTAAGATGTGGAGGGTAAACTCATCCGCCGCGGGCGGGTCGACGGCCTGAAAGCGCACCCGACTCTCCATCAACGTAGCCAAGAAAGCTACGCTCCGCGCCAACCGATCCAACTTAGCCACCAACAGCACCGCCTCCTCCCGCTGGGCCTGGGCGATAGCTGCCAGCAATTGGGGCCGCGCACTCTTGCGCCCACTCTCCACCTCGATATAATCGGCCACCCGCACGGCATCGCCAGGGAGGAAGCGCAGCACTGCAGCCTGTTGAGCTTCGAGGCCCAAGCCCGATTGCCCCTGGCGGGCAGTGCTCACTCTAAAATAGGCCACATACTTACTCATGGAGCAAAACTACCCCCTGAAAAGTGGTTTGTCACATTTTCTAAACGTTGGGCTGGAAACGGTGACAAGCTTCTGCTATACAGAATGGAATCTTTGTACATCAGCAAGAACCGCTTCGCACCGCACGTGCTCCCCGCCTATTCACGGTCCGCAACGCTGACCTTGCCAGGTGGCCCAACAGCCGATACGGCGGTAGTACTCAACTAGGCCCGTTCGCTACTCGGCCGCTTGTGAGAACCGGATACCGCGTATCACCAAGCTGGCGTGGTACTTGACGGCGTGGAGCCGCCTAACACCGGCCAGTAACTCCGCTTGTTTAGCCCCCCTCCTACGGCCGCTCAGCCAACGAACGGGAAGAAAAGCGTCCGCCGGCCAGCCGTCCGGGCTTACTGGCCAGTCTCGACGCCCTGAACCAGCGTTTCGGCCGCGGCACGGTGCGTCTGGCTACGATGCTACCGTCGCCAGCCGATGTAAGCT
>CALMOO010000546.1 GCA_937871705.1 uncultured Hymenobacter sp. | reverse complement strand
ACCATGGCAGGTTCTTTTTTAACGCAGTTTCCGGTTAGCCCCACCGACGCGGCCCTCAACGACATGCAGGGCAACATTCTCAAAGGCCACGGGCGCCAGTTCACGTTCAACATCTTTCTCAGCTTTAAAGCGGGCAAGAAGAACGAGATGCGCAACTGGCTGGCCAGCTACAGCACGGCCTTCGTGACGACGGCGCGCAAGCAGCTCGACGAAACCCAGCGCTTCCACGACGAGCGCATTCCGGGCGGCGTGTTTTCGGCGCTCTTTCTGAGTGCGGCCGGCTACGCCTTCTTGGGCGTGGAGGCCGCCAAAACGCCCACCGACGCGCGCTTTGCCAAGAGCATGAAGGACCCCGCCGTGAACGCGAGCCTGCACGACCCCAGCCCCGCTACCTGGCACCAGGGCCTGAACGGCGCCGCCGGCACCATCCATGCCATGATACTGGTGGCCGATGCCGACGTGCACCACGCCCGGTCGCTGGCCCGGGCCATCAAGCAGTCGCTGGCTGGCAAGGCCGACGTGGTGGCCATCGAGCGCGGCGTGGTGCTGCGCAATGCCAAAGGCGATGGCATCGAGCACAATAACTACGTCGATGGCATCAGCCAGCCGGTGTTTTTTGCCAATGAAATGCCGCCCACCGTGGCCCAGTGGAACCCCCAAGCTACCCCCGCCCTGATGATGGTGCCCGACCCCGGCGGCAAGTTTGGTCCCAATAGCTTGGGCAGCTACTTTGTGTTTAGAAAGCTGGAGCAGAACGTGCGCGGCTTTAAAACCCGCGAGAAAGAAGTAGCCAAAGCTGTGTTTAACCTGCCTGCCGACCAGGCCACCTGGACGCCCGCCCAGCAAGAGCAGGCCGAGCTAATTGGGGCCTGGGCGGTGGGCCGCTTCGAAGACGGCACCCCCGTCATGCTCCACGGCCAAGGCCAGGGCCCGGCGCCCGGCCACCAGGAAAACGACTTCAACTACGCGGCGGCGGGCAGCGAGGGCAAGTGCCCCTTCCACGCGCACATCCGCAAGAGCGGGCCGCGCACCGATGTGGGCGGCCCGGTGTTCAACAAAGCCAAGCGGCTGGTGCGGCGCGGCATTCCGTTTGAGGATGCGCCCCGCACGCGCGAGGCCGACGGCAACCTTGCGGACGGCCCCGCCGAGCGGCCCACGGGGGGGGTAGGGCTGTTGTTTATGTGCTACGTGGCCGACATCGCCGCGCAGTTCGAGTTTGTGCAGCAGTCGTGGGTCAATGCGCCTTCGTTCTCGCACGCCGGCACCGGCAAAGACCCGCTCATTGGGCAGCCCGCCGACAACACCACCTACCACTGGCCACCGGCCTACGGCGACACCACGCACCCCAAAAAGGACGTGCCTTTTGGCGACTTCATTACCATGCGCGGCGGTGAGTATTTTTTCGCGCCTTGCCTGAGCATGCTGCAAGGCCTGCGCGTGCCTACCCCCCCCATCGTGACGAAGGTGCCCAACGTACCACCCGTGCTCACGACCATGCCCCGGCCCGGCGGCCCCGTCGAGCACGCCCCCGTGCTAGCCGCCCCCGTCGTGGCCACCCACGCCGAGGTGCACCCCGAGGCAACCGCCCAGCTTGATGGCAACATCCTGGGCAATCTGATTCTGAACCAGCTCGACCCGGTGCTCCGGCTCTTTATGCCCGACAAAGCCGACATTGGCGCGGGCGTCGTAAACCTGCCGTAGCCCGTGGGGCTACCGGTGGTTTAGCCGCGCTACCCCTTGGCCTTGGAGCAGGCTGGGGGGTAGCGTTTGCTTTGGGGCTGGCCACTCAGCTTTTAGCCGAGCTTTTTACAAAAAACACGCCCAGCGAATAAGACACTACCCCCTGAAAAATGGTGAGATACAGCTTGGAGCTGTTCAGCAAATCGAGCATCGTGAGCTGGGCCACGTGCTGCGCCAGGGGCGCCACCAGCACCGTGAGGCAGAGCGCCACCAGGTAGAACAGCGAAATGCCGAAGCACAGGCGGTAGTAAAATATATCGACTTGCGGCGCCGTGGCCTCGTCTTGCGCCGCCGTGGCGTAGAAGCTGCCCACGATGAGCGTGAGGCTGGGTACAATGTTTTGCGAGTACCACTGCCAGGCATCCGTGTTGTGCTCGCCAAAGCGGTTGAGCACCGTGAACAGCACAAACAAAACGGCCAAAAACGCCGCGCCGCAAAACCAGAGAACCGTAAGCCTTTTTTGGGCAGCCAGCTTGGTCATGGCTGAATTTTGGGTAGGTGGCCAGCAATGCGCGACGTGCTGAGGTGCTGCCGGGCCGAGAGCTGAGCCGGCACCACCAGGCCGCCCGTGCTAGAGGCCGACCGCTGAAACTCGTAGATGAGCGCCGTGCAGTGGTAGCTGGCATCGTAGGGCAGGGCACCCACTTTGGGCGCCAGCGCATCGGCGCCCAGTTGCAGCCACTTCAGGGCTTCGTCCTGGCTGGGCGCGGCGCGGTAGCGGTTGATGGGCTCATTGGTGACAGCAAAGGCAATGACGCGGAAGTGGCCCGCCGGCGGAATGAGCAAGGCCTTGAGGTAGCTGGCAAACGACGACCCGAAGCCATCGGGAATGTTAACACTCCAGCGCGCCTTGCCCGGCAGCGCAATGCCGTTGGCATCGGTTTGCTCGATGCGCGTGATGAGCACGAACCCGCCGGGCGCATAGTAGTAGCGCAGGTCGTCGTAGTTGGCGTCGTTCAGGGCCTCCGACAAGATGGCATCGACCTGGGCCAGGGTGTGAGCCTTGGCAAAGTAGCGCTGGTCCAGCACCTTGAGCGTCGAGCACTGCGGCGGCGGCCAGAAGGCCTGCTCGGCGCTAGTGGTCGGGGTAGGCGGTAGGGGCGGCGGTGGCGGGGGTGGGGGCGGCGGAAAGTTGATATGACCCGATTCTGTCGTCAGGGTCATCAATTGCAGGTGGAAGACCACGCTGACCTGCGCCGCCTTTTTCACCTTGATAGTCTGCGAGGTAAGCAGCAGGGCGCTCGCTTCCAGGCGCACGCTATCGGGCAGGGTAGCGAGCACCGCGGCCGGAATAGCGAGGCGAAAATTGCCGCTGGCATCAGTCTTGGCGCTGAGGGGCGGCGCGCCGCTGGGCAGCTTCACCGCCACGCTGGCCTTCGTAGCAGGCGACGCGCTGGCCCCGCTGCCATGAAGCACCTGGCCCGTAACAACCATTTGGTCGAAGGCCGCAGGCACCGGCAGGTGGTAGCCGTAGTGCGTACCAGGAGCGTAATCCCTCCTGGTATCGGGCCGCACCGCCGGCGTGCTAACGGGCGGAGTCGCAGGCCGCGCCTTCTGAGCCATTGCCGCGAGCCCAGTTCCGGCCAAGAGCCCGGCAAGTAGTAAATACGTCTTCATCGGTTTGCGCTGCGTAGTAAGTAGCTGGATAAGTCAATCTCGATGGGCTTGGGCAAACCCGCGCCCTACCCCCCCCGCCTACGGCAAGGCCATGGCCTGCTGCCAGGCGTAGACTACCTCGGGGTGGCAGATATCGGAGTGCTCCTGAATAATGGTGTCGGCGTTGAGGTTGAATACCTTACCATGGCTAAAAGCGTAAGGCGCGCCCACGGCCAGTAGTGTTGCCTCGGTGGCTTCGGGAGTTTTTTGGGCACCGTTGCGGCCCATGCCGCCGTACTTGTCGCTGGCATCGCCGAGGGCCGCCCCCACCTGGTGCGCCAGCATGGAAGCCAGCGGGTACATGGTGCCTACGGCCGAGTCAAGCACGGAGTGGGTAATTAAAATCGGCCCCTGCACCGCGCCCTGGCTCAGCACCCGCCGGAAGAAGCCCGCGTTGGTGCCGTCGTAGTTATCGGAGAGGCCGTAGTGCGAAAACGCGGCTTGCAGCAGCGTGAGCGTGGCCACCGGCAGCACCGATTGCCCGGCCGGGCCGGCCACGGCGGCCGTCACCACGCGGCCCCCGAAGCTGTGGCCCGCCAGGTGCAGCCGCAGCGCTGGCTGCTGCTGCCGCACCTGCTGCAACACCCCGTACAGGCCCTGGCTGCCCACGCAGCCGGCGCGCTCCTTCATCTGGTAGTAAGTAGTGTAGTTCAGCAGGTTGAGCGCCCCGGCCTTGATGCCGCCGAAGAACTGCCCTAGCCCGGCCTGCTGGCCCGCGCCGTTATGCGCCCCTGGCACCGAGGGGTGGGGTAGCAGCGCCGCTGGCAGCGGCTTGCCTAGCGAGCTGAGCAGCTCGGGCCCCGAAAGCGTGAGAAACGCCCGGCTCGCGTCCACATCCGGCGACTGCTCGGTGGGCGGCACCACCGAGCGCAGCAGCCGGGCAAACTCCTCCTGGGCGGCGGGCTGGTCTTCGAGAAAAGGCAGCTGCTGCTTGGCCGCGTCGAGCGCCGCATCGGCCCCCGGCATGTCGAAGGTGCCGTGCAGCTGGTCGAGGGCGGCGGCCAGCAGCGCCAGCGTGATGGGCGAAGTGGCCGCGGCCGCGCCGCTGGCAATCAGGGTGCTATCGGCAAATTTCTTGGATGGCCACAGCACGCCCAGCACGGCATAGGTGCGCCCGGCCATCGCCGGCACGACCTGCTTATCCAGGGCCTGCCGAAACTGCGCCAGAAACCGGTCGTACAGCGCCCGGGCATCGGTCATATCGTTGTTCCAGCCGTGCGAGAGCACCAGCAAGTCGCTGATGGCCTGCTGCTTGAGGCTGGCCAGTAGGTCCGCAACCTGGGCCGGGTCGAAGACCTGGCCATCCTTAGTAAACTCGACCGGGAAAAAAGAAAAGCCTTGTACCGTTTCCATGGCAGTTAACGAAAAAAGAAGGGGTAGGGAAAAGCTAAACCGATTGGATGGCCCGCATCAAATCGACGAGGCCGGCGCCCTGGAAGTAGTGCTCGCGCTTGAGGTCGGTGGCCGAATTCATAAAAATGTCCTTCACCTTCTCGGGCTCGCCGAGGAACTCGCGCCGGATGGAGAGAAACGCCGCCACGGCCCCCGACACGTGGGGCGCCGCCATGCTGGTGCCGCTGTCTTCGAGGTAGTCGCACTTAAGGCCTTTGTCGCTCATTTCCTGGGCTTTGGCGCCCGCCGCGCACGAGAGAATTTTCTCGCCCGGCGCCACCAGGTCGGGCTTGGCGCGGCCGTCGCCGGTGGGGCCTTTGGAGGAGAAGTACGACACGCCGTAGACGTGCGGCATGTCGCGGTGCGTCGAGCCCACCGTGATGGCCAGGTCGGCATTACCGGGGTCGTTGATGGTCAGGCTCATCCCCGCCGAGATGATGCCGTTGAACTGGCTCTGGGCTACGCCGTAGCCGGTGTTGCCGGCCGCCACTACCACCACCACGCCCGAGCGCACCAGCCGGTCTACCTCCACGCACAGCGGGCTTTTGCCGCAGGCAAACCACTCGGGGTCAAAGTCATAGCCCACGCTCATATTCACGCCGTGCACGAGCAGCCGCCGGCCGTAGCCATTAAGCTCCTGTATCATGCCGATGGCCACGATAAGGTTGCTGGCCTCGCCCTGGCCGTCGGCGTCCATCACCTTCAGGCTGAGCAGCTTGCACCGGGGCGCAATGCCGCTGATGCGCGGGGCCGCCACCGGCGTGTAGGCGATGGAGCCCTGCTCGTCGCGCTGCCGGTTGTAGGCTTGCAGCGGCGGGCCATCGGGGGGCCACACGCCCCCAATAATGCCCGCCACGTGGGTGCCGTGGCCCGTGCCATCGACCAGGGCCGGGTCGGCTACCCCCGGCGCCGGGGCTACCCCCGTAAAGTCGGCGTGCTTGAGCGGCAGCGGCAGGTCGAGGTTGTGGTAAGTCTGAAAGTGCGGGTGCGTACCGTCGATGCCCGAGTCCATTATGGCCCAGGTAATGCCCTCGCCCACTGCTGCATACGAGGCGTGGGCAGCGTCGCCCTTCACCGTCGAGAGCGACTTATTGAGCAGGGGCTTAATAGGGAAATCGGGCCAAACGTGGTAAATCGCCTTCGGCCCTACCCCGCTGCTGGTGGGCAGGGCAGGAGCGTCGTTGTGCTGCTTGTCGCGGGCCACCAGCGCCTCAATTACGGCGCCTTCGAGCCGCACAAACATGTACTGCTGGCTGTACTGGTTCTTGGGCAGTTGGTCGGCGTTGAGGCCGGCTTGCTGGTGCGCGGCATCGGTGGTGAGCTGCGGCACCAGTTCGTTGAGGGCCGCCACCACCCACTGCATGGCCCCGGCCCGGCCGCCAGGGTACTCCAGGTTGAGGTCGATGATGATGGGCAGCAGCTTGGGGGTAGGCGGAGCGGCGTCTTTGCGCGGGCGCTGGCTTAGGCGCCGGCGCTCTTCCTCGAGCTGCCGTAGCAGGGGCACGGCAATCACCGTTTGGGTCAGGTCGTCGGAGCGGAATGGCTTGTTGGCTGAAGAGTTTGGGGACGGGGTAGCCATGGGCAAAAGCCAAAAAGAAGCTAAGAAAAATAAGAAACCAGCAGCAGCCCACGCAAAATTGCCCTCCTGAAACCGGGGCTGGCCAGCGTGCAAACGTAGGCCGCAAAACCAGTTGGGCACATCAGTGTCAGCACTGATTTTTTAGAAGATAATTATCTTTAAGTTAATAAGTTAGCTGACAAAATACCTGTGCCTAGGTATTGTCGGCCTGGGCGCAGCGGCAGACCTTTGGCCTTGTCTTATGGAGCCGGTTTAGCCGCCCGCTCATTCATGGTTGTTCGGCGCAAGAGAGCCCCGGTAAGCCAATCGGAAGCAACCCGGAGCCGCCCGGCTCGCGGGGTTTGAGCCGGCCCTCAGCCAAGGGCGGGCTGGATAGATACGTAGCGGCCATGACTAACCTATTTGTAACGTGCCAGTGAGAAGCGCCGAGGAGCAGCAAGCGGAGCAGTACCGCCGGCTGCTCTACACCAAGGAGGAAGAAATAGACCCGCTAACGCAGCAGCGCCGGCTGGTGACCGCCCCTACCCCCATGCGCCAGGCCTACGAGGCCGCCCGCCAGGTGTACGAAGCCGCCGCGCAGCACTACAGCGCCCGGCGCCTCGACGCCACCACCAGCCCCGACCAGCGGCTGGTACTCGATTTTGCGCAGAATGCGCCCCTCTACCGGCGCCAGGTGCAAGACGCCCTGGCCGCCTGGATTAGCGCCGGCTACAAGAACGAAGTCGAAATGATGGAAGCCTACATCGCCCAGGTGACGGGCCGCGACCCGGCGGCTTGCTAACGTAAAAGACTACTTGTCAGCGGACTACGCGCACGAGCGTAGACGGCCCTACCCCCTCTTTTCTCCTTAGTACCCACCCTACACCTTTTTTCATTATGGGACTTTTTCAATCCGAAGACTTGATGAAGGCGATGCTGAACAAGCTGAACTCCATCGTGACGGGCGGCGACGAGTTTGCGCCGGCCAACAGCAACAACTTCATCTCGTGGGTGTCGCCGGGCATGCCGTTTAGCCCCGAGGACTTTACGTTTCTGGCCAAGGGCTTTAATGGCAAAGATGCCACCGAAACCCGCGACCTGATTATGAAAGCCGCTGATATGGCGCTCTTTACTGACCTAGTGCCCGACCCCACGGCCGTGTACAACAAGAAGGACGGGCAAACCATGGACCGCAACAGCCAGGAAAGCCTGAGCAAGATTTACGGCAACATTCTCAAGTTTGCGAAGGTGACCAACCTGGAGCCCACGGCCGCCGAAAAAGCCAAGCTCGACAAGTTTCACAACCTGCTCTACCAGACTAAAACCGAGAAGGACCTCATCACCGACGAGGAGAAAACCAGCGTGGTGGAGAGCCCGCTCAAGCAGGCATACCTCGAAAAAATGCAGGCTTACGAAGACGCCTCGCTGCTTTATAACGGCAAGCGGGTGAACGCCATGGCCAGCGACGACAAGGCCGCCGTGCTCGACTTTAGCCTCAATGCCAACACCTACCGCAACAAGGTGAAGGCGGCCATGAACACCTGGACCAGCGCCGGCCACAAACACGACGTGGAGGACATGGAAAACTACATTGCCCAGGTAACGGGGCGCAGTATGGCGTCGTGGTTTGCAGGGCTGCGCGACATCTACGACCGGGCGGCCTTCACGGAAAGTATGCTGGACTTCACCTTCTACCCGGTGCGGCTGTTTCCGGCCAACTTCTTCAACCAGCCCTGGCAGTCGTTCACCTTCCACGAGAATGAAGTGACGACGCACACCGACTCGTCGTCGACGTCGTGGAACGTGAGCGGGGGGGTAGGCTTTGGCTTTTGGAGCGCCAAGGCCGGCGCCAGCGGCTCCAATGCGCGCCAGAATGCCAGCCTGGCCAGCTCGCACTTCAGCATGAGCTTCGACTTGGCCCAGGTCAAGATTTTGCGGCCCTGGTTTGGCACCGAGCTGTTTTCGTGCCGCGGCTGGAAGCTCGACCCCGGCACCTGGACGTTTGGCAACCCGCAGCTCTCGAACGGCGGCAACCCGCCGCAGGGCAGCTTCATTGCCTACTCGACCAACATGCTGTTTGCCAAAAACCTGCGCATCGAGTTCGACAAAGCCGCCTGGCAGAGCAGCGCCGCGCAGTCGCAGTTTGCCACCAGCGCCAGCGCGGGCTGGGGCCCCTTCTCGCTCAAAGGCGGGTATTCGAACTCCAAATCGAGCACCGATTTCCACGCCACCGACACTGGCCAGGGCTTGTTTGCGCCTGGCATGCAGCTCTTTGGCTTGGTAAACCGGCTGGTGGGCACCTGCCCCAACCCCGACCCCAAGGCCAAGTTTGACTGAGGGGGTAGGCGAATCATTTGTCCTTAGTCACTAACTATTAGAAAGATGAATCCTTCCGTGGCAG
>CALMOO010000545.1:4355-8361 GCA_937871705.1 uncultured Hymenobacter sp. | reverse complement strand
GGTAAAGCCCTACCGGGTACGACCACGCACCGGGGCTAACGCGCATCTTTGCGGGCTAGTGCCCAATTCTCCTGCCATGCTGCTCGACCAAGTTCGCCAATTCATCGAAGAACACCAATTATTCTCCCTCACTACCGACCCTATTCTAGTTGCCGTCAGCGGTGGGCTCGACTCGGTCGTGCTGCTCGATGTGCTGCATCGGCTGGGCGTGCAGGTGGCCGTGGCGCACTGCCACTTCGGCCTGCGCGGCGAGGAAGCCGACGCCGACGAGCAGTTTGTGCGCAAGCTGGCCAAGCAGTACGAGGCGCCCTACTTCGTCGAGTTTTTCCAAACTAAAGCTTTTGCCGAGCAAGAAAAAATATCGACCCAAATGGCCGCCCGCCTGCTGCGCTACCGCTGGTTTGAAGCGGTGCGCGAGCGCGAGCAACTGGCCGTCATCGCCACGGCCCACCACCAGCGCGATGCCGCCGAAACCATGCTGCTCAACCTCACGCACGGCACCGGGCTGGCCGGGCTGCACGGCATTCAGGCCAAGAACGGCTACGTGGTGCGCCCCCTCCTACCCTGCGCCAAAGACGACCTCTACGACTACGTGGTGGCGCAGCGCCTCATCTGGCGTGAAGATGCCAGCAACGACAGCCCCGTGTATCAGCGCAACCGCCTGCGCCAGCAAGTGCTACCCGTGCTGCGCGAAATAAACCCCAGCCTCGACCTCACCCTCCAGCACACCGCCGAGCGCGTGGGCGGTGCAGAAGAAATTGTGCGCCGCTACGTGGCCGACACCGCCGCCGAGGCCCGCCGCGATGCCCCCGAAGCCACCTACCTCAGCATCGCCACCCTGCAGCGCACGGCCGCCACGGCGCTGGTGCTGCACGAGTTGCTGCGGCCTTTCGGCTTTTCGTACCTGGTGGTGAAGGATATTGTGGCCGCCTTTCACGCGCCAGCTGGGCGGCAGTTCGATTCGCCTACCCACCGCTTGGTGAAGGACCGTGACCAACTCGTTATCACGCCCCGCGAGCTAGCGGGCTTCGGCACGTTTCAGCTGGCGGTGGGGCAAACTGAGCTGCGCGCCGACGGCCTGCGCCTCACCGCTGAGTTGCTCGAAATCGACCCTAGCACCTTTGACATTCCGAAGGGCAAGGGCTCAACAGCGCTCGACGCCGACAAATTGAAATTTCCGCTTACGCTGCGCAAATGGCAGGAAGGCGACACGTTCATGCCGCTGGGCCTCAAGGGCAAGAAGAAGCTCAGCGACTTTCTTATCGACCAAAAAGTACCGCTCAACCTCAAGGATGCCGTGCGCGTGCTCACCTCGGCCGATGGCAAAATCTGCTGGGTAGTTGGCCTGCGGCCCGACGACCGGTTTAAGGTGACGGAGGAAACGCAGCGGGTGCTAGTGCTGCGACGGGGGTAGGAAATTACCGGGTTTGCTAGTGAGCTACTTAAACAGGTTTCAAATTGCTGAATAGGTGAATGTAGAGACACCTAAGCATTTAGTGCTGACCACCTATGCCTGATAAAAGCAGTGCACAAACACCTAGTCCAACCAGCATCACTACTAGCGCCGAAAGGATAAAAGCCACCACATAGTGCATTCGGCCAGACAGCGCCATTATCCCAGCCGCAATTGTGTTGACAACCGCCAAAACTGCTACTCCTACTGCCAAAGCACCCGCATCAACCCCAGTAAAACCAGCTATTAGCACGAGGAAAACCAGATTGACCGCAATAGGCCAAAAGAGTGACTTTTTTGTATTGGGCGGCGTTTGGGGCTCGCTCATATCCCGATTCGCTCGCCGCGCAATTCCTCCAGCCGCGCCAGCTTCTCGGCGTCGCGGTAGAAAATATTCATGGTTTCAAACGGGATAATCTTTAAGTCTTTGCTCACGATGTGCACGCAGGATTTTTTGATGGCGCGCACGTCGAAATTCCAGGCGTCCATGAACTGAAGAATGATGACGCGGAAGAGGTTTTCGTAGCTCAGGTTGGGCGCTTGCACCTGGGGTAGGCAGCAGAGCAACTGGTTTAAATCGGGCACTACGGTATCGACGGTGTTGGCGGTGCTGAATAGCTTAAGCATATGCAGGCGCAGGCGCGGGTCGCGCTCATACACAATGGTATTGCTGCTATTGGTGAGCAGGTCGGCGGGGTCGATGTAGCGGGTGAGCGGAAAGACTTCTCCTTCTATTTTGAGGGCGTAGGCCATGGCCAGCGCGTCGGGGTTGCAGGGCACGGGTAGCAAGTCCGCGGCCGTGAAAACTGAGCTTTGGGCGATGATGCCCTGGCGCACTTCAGTAAGCGAAAACGAGTCGGTTTCGGGGTTGAAATTGTCGAGCCGCCCGGCCGCCTGGGTGGGCTGAAACGTGACGCCGCGCACGCAGCGCTGCTGCAAGGCGTAGTCGATGATGGCGCCCATCTCGTCATCATTCTGGCCCTTTTGCAGCGTCACGACGAGCGTAGTGCTCAGGTTGTATTTGTTGAGGTGAGCCAAGGCCTGGCGGCGCACCTCGCGCAGGTCGCGCCCGCGCATGGTGAGCAGCACGTTTTCGCGGAAGGAATCAAATTGCAAATACACCTCAAACGCCCCGGCGTAGGTGGCTAGCCGCGCCACAAAGGCTTCGTCTTTAGCTAGGCGCACGCCGTTAGTATTCAGCATCAAGTGCTTGATGGGCTTGCGCTTGCACAAGTCCATTATTTCCCAGAACTGCGGGTGCAGCGTGGGCTCGCCGCCCGAGAGCTGCACCACGTCGGGCTCACCCTCGTTGGCCACCAGCACGTCGAGCATGGCCTCTATTTCTTCAAGGGTGCGGTGGCGGCCATGGGTGGGGCTGCTCTCGGCGTAGCAGGTAGGGCAGGTGAGGTTGCAGCGGTCCGTTACCTCAATTACGGTGAGGCAGGAGTGCTGCTCGTGGTCGGTGCAGAGGCCGCAGTCGTAGGGGCAGCCGTAATGTGTGGCGGTGTTGAAGCGGCGAGGCGTTTCGCTGGGCTTCACGTAGTTGCGAATGCTTTTGTAGTACTCAATATCGGTGGCGATGTGCACCTTTTGCCGCCCGTGCTCGGGGCAGCGCTTGAGCATGTACACGGCCCCGTCTTCAAATACGATTTTGGCCTCAATGCGCCGCAGGCAGTGCGGGCACAGGCTCAGGGTGAAGTCGTAGTAGGTGTAGGGACGTTCGGGCATATGGGAAATTATGTTAAACCTTGTTACTAGTCAATTATTTCCACTGCCAGCCCAACTCATGCTGATATGGAATGGCGTAGCGCTTAGCTACTGATTCTAATTCAGCCCTTACTTCATTTAAATTAATTAGCTGATTCTTGGGTAATAATAAAGCGTTACTCGCTTCTGTCTTTAAATAAAATGCAGTCGGCACTTCCACAATTGCGCTTAAAGCAGACAAGCTTACACTTCCTTCCGATAGTTCTTCCTTAGACCATAATTTGTCAGCATCCAGATGAAGCACAAACTCTTTTCCAATTCTTTGACCATAGTTTTCACGTATAAATTTCTGGTAGTGCCTTCTGTACAATCTACGCGAATAGAGTGGATAAAAAATTCCTGCTATCAGCGCGGCTACTAAATAATACAACTGCATTACATTGTCTTTTTTAACATAGAACAGCGAAGCCATCGACAGGAAAGCTACTACTACCCAAAGACGGCTTTTTAGCCTATTCATTTTTATCCTCTTTGATTTAGATGCTAGGTATAGCTGATGATTCAAAAAATCGTTCTCATCAAGTTTGTAAGCAAATTTCATTGGCAGGTAGTGCTGAGAGCGTCAGCTAGGAAGCGGCTTGTTTATGCGTAGTGGTTCCTATCCACAGCCAAACATAATACCCTACCCCTACCACGCAAGCCCACTGTATTGCTGTGAGCCCTACCCCCACCAGCGGCGCCGTAGGCTTCAAAAACTCCACCAGCAGGCGAAACAGCAGGTAGCCCGCCAGAAACAGCTCGAAGCGGCGGCCATTGGGCAGCGGCCGGCGGCGCTCTAGCAGCCAC
>CALMOO010000545.1:0-4345 GCA_937871705.1 uncultured Hymenobacter sp. | reverse complement strand
CCACAGTAGCAAGCCGAGCGCGGCCAGAAACAGGATTTCGTAGAGGTTGGTAGGGTGGCGCCGGATGCCGTCGCCAAAGTTGATGCCCCAAGGCAGGCGGGTGGGCTGACCGAAAGTGCCATCGGTGAGGCCGCTGAAGTGGCAGCCGAGCCGGCCGATAGCCAGCCCTAGCAGCAGCGGGTACACCATGAGGTCGCCGCTGCTGGCGGTGATGCCCAGGCGCTTTTTCACCAACTCTACCCCTATCAAACCGCCCAGAAAGCCGCCCACGATGGTCTTGTTGGTGGTGTAGTAGAGCCAGCCGCCGGGCGGGTGCAGCAGCAGCGCGGGGTGCTCGAGCAGCCCCAGCAGCCGCGAGCCGAGCAGCGCGCCAGCCGCCGCGCCCACGAATATCCACTGCCGGCCCTGGTCGCTGATGCGGTCGGGGGTGCGAGCGCGCAGGGCCACGTAGAGGCGGTAGCCTAGCGAGTAGGCCAGCACCTCGCAGAGCAGGTGAATGGGCAGGTGAAAGCTGCCGAGGGTGAGCTGGACGGGATAAGTCAAACGGACAGAGCTTCTTCGAAAAAGTGCGGTAAATTAGCCCCGATGTTTCACTCTGCCAGTGCTGCCGGGCGCCGTTTGCCCGTCCTGCTGCTGCTAGGGCTCCTAGCCCTGTTGCTGTGGGGGCAGTGCGCCTTATTGTTGCCGGGCAGCCCTACCCCCCCTTCAACCCTGGAAGGCTCGGTTAAGAGCACTGATAGCCTGCGCTTAACTCCACCGGCGCTCCTGCTCACGCTACGCCTGCGCAATACCTGCGCTGTACCCGTGACGGTGCAGCAGGTTAGCGGCGCGCTACGCCTGGGTAGCCGGTCATTCCCGTTTTCGGCTACCCAGGCCCTACAAGGCCGGCAATTGCTGGTGTTTGATGAGCTGACGCAAGCCGTGGCCATACCCCTGCCGCTGCGGGCCGACTCGCTGGCATTAATGCGCGCGCTGCTGCACGCTGGCCAGCTTAGTCAGCCCGGCCAGCAGGTGCGCCTTGGCTTGGTGTGGCAGCTGCGCTACACCATCGGCCAAGACCTCAGCACGTCCCATGCGGGCCGGGCTAGCTCCTACCTACCGCCGCTCACCACGCAGCCCTAGCGGTTCACCATACCCATCATGGCCTCGGGGTAGCGCGTGCCGGCGGCAGCGCCTAGTGGCAGCAGCTCGTCGAGGTGGCGCAATTCATCGGAGGTCAGCTTTACGTCTACAGCGGCCACATTTTCTTCGAGGTATTTGACGCGCTTGGTGCCGGGGATGGGCGCCAGGTCGTCGCCCTGGGCCAGCACCCAGGCCAGGGCCAGCTGACTGGCCGATACGCCTTTGAGCTTGGCCAGGTCGCGCAGGTGGTTAACCAAACACAGGTTTTTGTCGAAGTTTTCGCCCTGAAAGCGCGGCGAGAAGCGGCGATAATCGTCGGGCGCAAAGTCTTCGAACTTCTGGATTTCGCCGGTGAGAAAGCCCCGGCCGAGTGGCGAATAAGGCACCAAGCCGATGCCCAATTCGCGCAGCAGGGGTAGGATTTCAACTTCCACATCGCGGCTCCAGAGGCTGTACTCGGTTTGCAGGGCCGAGATGGGGTGCGGCCTGGGCGCGACGGATAGTTTCGGGGCCGGCTTCGCTGAGGCCGACGAAGCGGATTTTGCCTTCCTCCACGAGGCGGCTCATCTCTCCTACGGTTTCCTCAATAGCCACCGTTGGGTCGACGCGGTGCTGATAATAAAGGTCGATGTGGTCGGTGCCCAGGCGCTTGAGGCTGCCTTCGCAGGCCTGGCGCACGTATTCGGGCCGGCCGCTGATGCCGCGCTTGGTGGGGTCGTTGGGGTCGCGCACAATGCCGAACTTAGTAGCCAGCACCACGCGGTCGCGGCGGGTTCGGTCTTCCTTAAAGAAGCGGCCCAGCAGCTCTTCGTTGGTGTAGGGGCCGTACATATCAGCGGTGTCGAACAGCGTGACGCCCAGTTCCAGGGCGCGGGCCAGGGTGCGCAGGCTTTCGGCATCATCGGGCTGGCCGTAGAAGTCGGACATGCCCATGCAGCCCAGGCCGAGCGTAGAAACTGTGAGGCCTGAGTGGCCTAATTGACGAGTTTGCATAGAAAGAAGCAAAAATGAAACGGCCCCAACTTGGGGCCGGCTTGCTACTATAACCGGGGTAGGGCCAAATTGTGTAGCCTCCGCGCCAGCTTACCCTACCTTTGCAGGATGAAAAAAATGCCTTTGCCGCTACGGGCGGCGCTTCTGCTGGCTTCTTTATCTCTGAGCGTCACGCTGCTGGGCTGCGGCGGCGCGGGCACTTCTTCGGCGCCCACGGCTACTACCCCCGCCGCGCAAGCCCAAGCCCTCGAAGACACCCTCATGGCCCACCACGACCGCGCCATGAACCAAACCGAGCAGCTGTTTGAGCTAAAAGCCAAGCTGACGGCCGCCAAGGCGCCCGCCGCCACGGCCCCGGTACTGGCCAAAATGCAGGCCGCCGACCAGGCCATGATGAACTGGATGCACCACTACCAGGCGCCCGACAGCACCGCGCCCGCCCCGCAGCGCCTCACTTATTTGCAGGCCCAGCGGCAGCAGCTAGCCGGCATAGAGCAGCGCCTGCGCGGCGCCATCGACTCGGCCAACGCCACCTTGCACCAACTGCCCGCGCCTGCTGTTACTACCCCAGCCGCCCCGGCCAAAAAGTAAGCCGCTGACCCGGCATCCTCGTTTTTTCTTCTGATGCTTCCTTCTATCTTCCGGCTGAGCGCCCTGCCGCTGGCCGCCCTGCTGCTGAGCCTCGCCAGCTGCGGCGGGCCCAGTGCCGACCAGCCTACTACCCTCCCTATTCTGGGCGAGCGCGACGTGCGCGAAAACCCCAAAGGCGGTCCGGCCGATACTATTTACGCCACCGTGCCGGCCTTCCGGCTGCACGACCAGAACGGGCATTTGGTCACCAACCAGAGCCTGACGGGCCAAGTCTACATCACCGATTTTTTCTTTGCCACCTGCCCTGGTATTTGCCCCAAGATGCAGGGCGAATTGCTGAAGGTGTATAAGCAGTACGGGCAAAATCCCGGCCTCACGTTTATGTCGCACACCATCGACCCCGAGCACGACAGCCTGCCCGTGCTGCGCGACTACGCCAGGCGGCTGGGTGTGCGCAACGACAACCACTGGCGCTTCGTGACGGCGAGCAAGGACAGTATTTTTGGCTTGGCCAAGGCGTATTTCACGGCCGCCATGCCCGACAAGGCGGCGCCGGGCGGCTTTGCCCACAACGGCACGTTTGCGCTGGTTGATGACCAGGGCCACGTGCGCGGCCTCTACGACAGCCTGAATCCCAAGGAAGTAGCGCGCCTGCAAACCGAGCTGCCCGTGCTGCTGGCTGAGGTGAAGCAGCGCCGCGGCGGCAAGTAACTTTCGCATGGCGGCCCCTACCCCCCTCCGTTTGCTTATCCGCTGGCTGGCGCCCACGCTGGCCGTGGGCCTACTGCTGCTGCCCGGCTGCTTTACCAACAAGGGGCACCAAGGCGAGCGGCTGTATGGGCAGCACTGCGCCAGCTGCCACGGCGAGCAGGGCGAAGGCCTGGGCCAGTTGATTCCGCCCCTGGCAAAGTCCGATTACCTGGCGCAGCACGCGGGCTCGCTGGCGTGCATCGTGCGCCAGGGCTTGCGCGGGCCAATTGTGGTGAATGGCGTGAGCTACAACCAAGTGATGCTGGGCGTGCAAGACACAGCCACCCACCGGCACCTGTCGCCGGCCCAGATTACCAACCTGCTTAACTTCTTGGAAAGCCACTGGGGCAACCACCCTGGCCCGGCTGGCCCGCGCACCATTGCGGGCACCGAGACCGAGCTGGCCGCCTGCGGCGAACGCTAGAAGGCGCGCTCGTTCCCGCCAAGGCTTACTTTTGTTTTCCCTCCAACTCTATTCCCACTATCCTAACAATGGGTCTTCTCGACTTTCTCAAACCCGACAAAAACAAGCCACAGCCTACCCCCGAGCCCAACGCTACTCCGGCGCTGGCTTCGGCCGAAGGTGCGCCGGCTACCCCTGCCCCTAAAAGCGGCCCGCGCTACCAGGGCTCGAACTACGTAGCGCCGGTGGCGCCGCCCATGCCGGTGCCGGCCACGCCCCTACCCCTCGCGCCGCCACCCATGCCCGAGCTGCCCTTCCAGCCCGAGAACGTGCTGGAGCAACTGCTCTTGCTGGCCACGATGGACGAGGCCGCCCGGCCTGACTTTTACCGCGCGCTTTTGCAGGAAGACATCCTGCTGGTGCTGGCCCCACAAGAAGGCCAGGAGCCCGGCGAAACCGTGCTGGCCGAAGGCCAGCAGATTCAGC
>CALMOO010000544.1 GCA_937871705.1 uncultured Hymenobacter sp. | reverse complement strand
CGCTCTGCCCCCCCCCCCCCCCCTCAACATGCGGCCGGTCCTTAAACCCCGGCCAGTCGCCAGGTATTCCGAAGGGGCAAAATGAACCCTCGCAATAGACCTGGTAGCGGCCCCAACCGCTGTTCCGCAGTGGTTCCCGCCACGCGCTCCACTACTGGCTCGGCCTCGGAACGCTTACTCGAGCATGCAGGCGGTGCCGGTGCTCATGGGGCTACTATGCCAGCCGTAATAGCGTGGGTTCTTTGAAATTCATACTGAACGCTTTGATAGTCGTTAGCCGCCCGGTAGGGGCCCGCCGGACCTTTGTAGGGTCATTCACCAGCCGGTTGTCTGCCACCGAAGCCGCATAAGCTAGCATCCTAGCAGCTCGCTTGCTAGCCCCTCGGTCGCACTCTTTCGACAACTAACGACCGGCCTTAAACCAACTGCCATGGCAACCACCTCCCCTCAATTTGCCGGAAAAGTAGCCTTTATCACCGGGGCCGGCACCGGCATTGGCCGCGCCACGGCCCTGGCTTTTGCCCGCGAGGGCGCCAGCGTCGTGGTCACTGGCCGCTCCGA
Source organism: uncultured Hymenobacter sp. (assembly GCA_937871705.1). Lineage (GTDB taxonomy): Bacteria > Bacteroidota > Bacteroidia > Cytophagales > Hymenobacteraceae > Hymenobacter. The sequence goes on along the minus strand of CALMOO010000544.1, from coordinate 2,782 downwards.
GCTAACACTTCAGGAAACGGCACGTCTCATTGAGCAGGACGGCGGCCGGGCCCTAGCCGTGGTCTGCGACGTAACCCGCAGCGAGGAAGTACAGGCCGCTCTAGCCCAAACCATCGCCACGTTCGGGCGGCTGGATTACGCCTTCAACAACGCCGGGGTGGAGCAGCACGACGGCCCCTTGCCCGACCTGGACGAGGCCGAGTGGGACCGGATTGTGAACACGAACCTGCGCGGCATCTTTCTGTGCATGAAGTACCAGCTGCCCTTGCTGCTGCAGCAAGGTGGCGGGGCCATCGTCAATACCTCCTCGGGGGCGGGCGTGAATGGCTTTCCCCAGCAGGCCGCCTACGTGGCGTCTAAGCACGGGGTGATTGGCCTGACCAAGTCGACCGCCCTGGATTATGCCACGAAAGGCATCCGCATCAACGCCGTGTGCCCCGGCATGATTGACACGCCGATGATGGACCGCTTTACCGGCGGCACCCCCGAAGGCCGGGCCCAGGCCATTGCGCAGGAGCCCATCGGGCGTGCGGGTCAGCCCGAAGAAATTGCCGCGGCCGTGCTCTGGCTGTGCTCGGCGGGCGCTTCATTCGCTACCGGCCACGCCTTGGTGGTGGACGGCGGCCAAACCGTATAGCAACGGGGGTAGCCACCGTCGCGTCGCCAGCCGTACTAGCAAGTATTGCCTGACAGTCAAGTATTCAGCTTTCCTGAAGCGCATTTATTTCTCATGAGCAACTCCACCAACACCTCCCCAATCCCGGCCGGTACCAAGCGCGGCCCAGCCGAGTATTTCTCCGGCACGGCTTGGGTCACCATGCTAGCCGGCCCCAACCCCACCGACTGCACCGTGGGCGACGTGACGTTCGAGCCGGGCGTGCGCAACAACTGGCATTCGCACCCAGCCGGGCAAATTTTGGTTGTCACGGCCGGCCAGGGCTACTATCAGGAAAAGGGCCAACCCGCCCGGCTCCTGCGCACCAGCGACGCGGTGAGCATCGCCCCCGGCGTGGTGCACTGGCACGGCGCCACCGCCGACAGCCTGTTCACGCACCTGGCCATCAACCCCAATGCTAGCCAGGGCGTGGCCGACTGGCTGCAACCCGTCACGGATGAGGAATACCGGGCCGCGCACGGGTAGCCGGTTCCTGCTCATCAGCCGAGCCCTCGGTCGCGGCTGGGGCTGAGCTTACTACCCCTGCCTTTATGAAGCATACCCTGCTGGTGGCCGGCGCTCTAGTCGCTGTTTTACTTCTCTTTCCCTGCATGACGACTCACGCCCAATCCACCGCCCCCCTCACCGCCCGCCAGCAAGCCCTGGTTAGCATTTCGGCCTATACGGCCAAGGGCGACTTGCCCCACCTGCACGCCGCGCTAGCCCAGGGCCTGGACGCGGGCCTGACCATAAATGAGGAGAAGGAAGTACTGGTGCAGCTGTATGCCTACTGTGGCTTTCCGCGCAGCCTGAGCGGCATCAACACGCTGATGCAGCTACTGGAGGAGCGCAAGGCCAAAGGCGTTCACGACGTGGTGGGCAAGGCTGCGTCGCCCATCACCAGCACCGCGCCGAAGTACGAGCGAGGCAAGCAAAACCTGGAAAAACTCACCGGCAAGCCCGAAACTGGCCCCAAAACCGGGGCTAACGCCTTCAGCCCGGAATCCGACGTGTTTCTGAAAGAGCATCTGTTTGCCGACATCTTCGAGCGCGATGTGCTCACGTTTCAGGAGCGGGAGCTAGCTACCATCGCGGCCCTCGTGAGCCTGGGTGGCGTCGAGCCGATGCTGCAGTTTCACCTCGGGGCGGGGCTGCACGTGGGCCTGACGGAAGCGCAGCTGCAGCAGCTCATCGCGCTTAGTGAGGTGGCGGTGGGCAAGCCGCAGGCCGATGCCGCCCGCGCCGTGCTTACCAAGGCCCTGGAAGCCGCCAGGAAGTAACCCCCGCGGCCCGTTGGGGCCGTTATTCTCCACTTACTACCCCATCATTTATATGCAACAGCGCACACTAGGCACCAACGGCCTGCAGGTCTCGGCCCTCGGCCTCGGCTGCATGGGCATGAGCTTTGGCCTCGGCCCGGCTGCCGACCAGCAGGAGATGGTGCACCTGATTCGCGCCGCCGTGGAGCAAGGCGTTACCTTCTTCGACACGGCCGAGGTCTACGGACCCTGGACCAACGAGGAACTGGTGGGCGAAGCCCTGCAGCCCGTTCGTGACCAAGTGGTCATTGCCACCAAGTTCGGCTTCCACATCGACCAGAAAACCGGCCAGAACCTCGGCGGGCTGAACAGCCGGCCCGCGCACATCCGGCAGGTGGTGGAGGGCTCGCTCCGGCGCTTGCGCACCGACTGCATCGACTTGCTCTACCAACACCGCGTAGACCCCAACGTGCCCATCGAGGACGTGGCCGGGGCCGTGAAAGACCTCATTGCGGAGGGCAAAGTGAAGCATTTCGGCCTCTCCGAAGCTGGGGTGCAGGTCATCCGCCCCCACGCGGTGCAGCCCGTGGCGGCCCTGCAGAGCGAGTACTCGCTGTGGTGGCGCGAGCCCGAGGAAGCCATCCTGCCCACGCTCGAAGAGCTGGGCATTGGCTTCGTACCGTTCAGCCCGCTGGGCAAGGGCTTTTTGACCGGCAAGATTGACGAGAACACCCAGTTTGACCCCTCGGACTTCCGCAACTCCGTGCCGCGCTTCTCGCCCGAAGCCCGCAAGGCTAACCAAGCCTTGGTAGACCTACTAGGGCGCATTGCGCAGGACAAGCAAGCCACGCCCGCCCAGATTGCCCTG
>CALMOO010000543.1 GCA_937871705.1 uncultured Hymenobacter sp. | reverse complement strand
AAGGGACGGCCGCCTGTTGGGGGGGGGGGGGGAGGGCAGAGACGAGCTAGCTAGCTGGTCCGCTCGTTACTGTTTGAGGGGGTAGCAAATTTCAGCTTAATACCTGTTTAATATATTGCGTGAAGAGAGTGACTAGGCCAAAAAATACCCTATCAGATGCTGGGACTATACACCTAGCACTTTAAGCTGATAAAGTGAAGCATCCTATCACGTACTTCGCGCTACCTTATGCTTACTAGCAGGCCGACTCATAGCCTGCACCTACACGCCTATGCCCAAGTATTTATTGGCTTTTACTGCGGCTGCACTCGTCACCTCGGCGGCGGCATCGGCCCAGCAATTGCCCGCGCTCACGACCCAAGACTATGCCCGGGCCGAACGCTTCATGATTTACAACACTCAGCCGCTGGTGGATGGCAGCATCGGCGAGCCCCACTGGCTGGCCAACGACCGGTTCTGGTACCAGGTAGCCACGGCGCAGGGCAATGAGTTTATGTTGGTAGACCCGGCCCGCAAGACCCGAACCGCCGCCTTCGACCGCGCCCGGCTGGCGGCGGGGCTTTCGGCGGCTAGCGGCAAAACCTACGAGGCGGCGCGGCTGCCATTTCGCAGCTTCGCGTTTTCGCCCGATGAAAAAACCATTGCCTTTGCGGCTAGCGGCAAGCGATGGAAGTATGAAGTAGCGAGCGGGCAGGTGAGCCCCGATGCTGCGCCAACGGCGGCGCCGAGCGCCAATGCCCGCAACGAAATTGTGTCGCCTGATGGCCGGCTGGCGGCGTACATCCACGACTATAACCTGTGGGTGCGCGACACGAAGACCAACCAGCAAACCCAGCTCACCACCGATGGCGTGCTGAACTACGGCTACGCCACCGACAATGCGGGCTGGACTACCAGCGACCAGCCGGTGCTGCGCTGGTCGCCCGATTCGCGCAAAATCGCTACCTTCCAGCAAGACCAGCGCAAGGTGGGCGACATGTACCTGGTGACCACCAATGTGGGCCACCCCACCCTGAAATCGTGGAAGTACCCGCTGCCCGGCGATAAGGACATCATCACCATCGAGCGGGTGATTGTGGAGGTGAGCCCGGCCAAAGTGGTGCGCCTGCAAACGGCGCCCGACCCGCACCGCGGCTCACTGTCGGATGATATTTCCAGCAGCGGCACGTTCGACGACGTGGACTGGAGCCCGGATGCGTCGCAGCTGGCGTTCGTCTCGACGTCGCGCGACCACAAGCAGGAGAAATTTCGGGTGGCCGATGCCGCAACTGGCGCCGTGCGGGAAGTGTTTTCGGAAACGGTGGCCACGCAGTACGAGTCGGGCCAGCACGCCATCAACTGGCACTACCTGCCCAAGACCAAGGAAGCCATCTGGTACTCGGAGCGCGACAACTGGGGCCATCTCTACCTCTACGACGCCACCAGCGGCAAAGTCAAGCAGCAGATTACCAAGGGCAACTGGGTAGTGACGCAGCTTTTGCAAGTAGATGAGCAGCGGCGCCAGCTCTACTTTCTGGCCGACGGCCGCGAGC
>CALMOO010000542.1:12192-15628 GCA_937871705.1 uncultured Hymenobacter sp. | reverse complement strand
GCTTAGCTTGCCCAGCAGCTTGGTGCAGCTGAGCCAGCGCCACTACTTCTACCCTGCTACGCCTGATACTATAGCTTACCGCAACCTGGCCAGTAGCCAGCCCGGCTACGGCATCAGCGTGCGCGAGGCCAGTCCCAGCCAGCCGACCCCCGCTACCACTGCTGTAGCCGCTGGTGCCATGCAACGCTCCTGGAACACAATTAAAAAAATGTTTCGGTAATGGGCAACTGATGTGCTGCTAAAGTGAAAAGCTGGTACCAATAGTAGTATTTCAGACTAGCTGTTTTTTCTGTAGCCGCGCCCTTACAGCGCGGTTTTTTATTTTTGCAGCTTTCCCTACACCCCACCGTCAGCCAGCCCACGTATGCGCCTTTGCTTTGCCTCTAATAATGCTCACAAGCTCGATGAGATTCGCCCCCTGCTGCCCGCCACGGTGCAGCTGCTGAGCCTGGCCGACATTGGCTGCCACGAGGAGCTGCCCGAAACCCAGGCCACCCTGGAAGGCAATGCGCGCCAAAAGGCGCAGTATGTATTTGATAACTATGGCGTAAGCTGTTTTGCCGATGATACTGGCCTCGAAGTAGCGGCCCTAGATGGGGCACCGGGCGTGTACTCGGCCCGCTATGCCGGGCCCCAGCGTGCAGCGGCCGACAACGTAGCCAAGCTGCTGCACGAGCTGGCCACTCAGCCCCAGCGCCAGGCCCGCTTTCGCACCGTTATTGCGCTGGTACGCAGCGCTGGGGAGGTGCACGAGTTCAGCGGCGAGGTGAGCGGCATCATCGCGGCCGCCCCGATTGGCCACGGCGGCTTTGGCTACGACCCCGTATTTGTACCTCTTGAGGGCGACGGCCGCACCTTTGCCGAAATGACGCTAGTTGAAAAAAACCTGCTCAGCCACCGGGCCCGAGCCGTGGCGGGGCTCGTCGCTTTTTTTAGTGACGCCGAGGAGCTGGCGCAGTAAGTGGGGGTAGGAAATCGTGGTTCTGGCGCGAAAGCACGGCGTTCTGCGCCAGCACAATAGTGCGCTATCTTATCCTAATTCCGTAGCTCACGAACTCAGCGGCTCGCCCCAAGCGCTACCTTTGCCCTCCGTTATGCAACATCCTTATCTCGTCGGCATCACGGGCGGCAGTGCTTCTGGCAAAACCACTTTTCTGCGCCGCTTGCTGGCCGCTTTTCCCGAGCGCGACATCTGCCTTATTTCGCAGGATAATTACTACCACCCCCGCGAGCAACAGTTGCGCGACGACCAGGGAGTAGAAAATTTCGACTTGCCCGCCAGCATCGACTCGGCGGCTTATGCGGCCGATGTGCGCCACCTGCGCGAAGGCCACGAGGTACGCCGCAAAGAGTATACCTTTAATAACCCGGACGTTATCCCGCAAGAGCTGGTATTTCGGCCCGCGCCCATTGTGGTAGTCGAGGGCATTTTCGTGTTTTATTTCGAAGAAATTGCCCGGCTGCTCGACCTGAAGGTCTACATCGATGCGCAGGAGCACGTGAAGTTGCATCGCCGCATTGTGCGCGACCGCGACGAGCGCGGCTACGACTTGCAGGATGTGCTGTATCGCTACACCAACCACGTGGCGCCGACGTACGAAAAGTACATCGAACCCTTTAAGTCTGAAGCCGATATCATCATTCCGAATAACCGGCACTTCGAGAACGGCTTGGCCGTGCTCACGGGCTACCTGCGGGGCAAGGTGGCGGAGGGAGCCTCCGCGTAGCCACCGGGCAACGCGGGCCGTATCTTAACGCTCTGCCACCCTGTTTGCGCTATGAGTTTCTTCGACCTACCCCAGGAGCTGCGCACTTTGCGCGGTGCACCCGTCAACCGACTTTCCGACGACGAGTTTTTTGAGCTGTGCCAACTGAATCCGGACCTGCGCCTCGAGCGCACGGCCCAACATGATATTATGTTCCGTTCTCCAGCCGGCTCCGATTCTAGCGAGTGTAGTATTGAAAGCCAGGGCCAACTTTGGCTTTGGAACCGACAAACGCGGCTGGGGCACGTGTATGAATCGTCAGCGGGCTTTACGCTGCCCGATACGTCGGTGCGCTCGCCCGATGCGGCGTGGCTGAGTCAAGCGGCATGGGAAAAGCTCACGCCCGAGCAGCGGCGCAAGTTTCCGCCGGTGTGCCCCGAGTTTATGCTGGAAGTAAAGTCGCCTTCCGACAAGCTCACCGATTTGCAAGCCAAGATGCAGGAATACCTGGCCAACGGAATGCAGCTTGGCTTTTTGCTGGATGTGGAAGCCGAAACAGCTTATGTATATCGCCCCGGCCAGCCCCTGGAAACCGTGCAAGGCTACGACCAAGAGCTGAGCGGCGAGCCCGTGCTGCAGGGCTTTCGGCTCGATTTGCGCCCGTTGCGACGCGCTTCTTAATTTCCCTACCCCCCTGTGTATAGCAAAGCCGAAGCTACCCAGCTCCGCCAAGCCTTCTGGACCACCTTTGGGCAGTATATGGCGCCGGTGCCCTCAGCCGAGGGCGGCCCCACCAACTGGATTAACTACAAGACTGGCCTCAAGCACGTCTACTTCCGCTTGCAGGCCGACAACCGGCGCGCCAGCATAGCCATCGAGCTCACGCACCCCGACGCTGGCGTGCGCGAGCTGTTTTTTGAGCAGTTCTTGGAATTGAAGACGCTGTTGCACGAAACACTGAGCGAGCCTTGGCGCTGGGAGTTGCACACAACCGATGCGCACGGCCTACCCCTGAGCCGCATTTATGCTGAGCTGCAGCCCGTCAACCTTTTTAATCGTGATGATTGGCCGGCCCTTATTTCATTCTTTAAGCCGCGCCTGATGGCGCTGGACGAGTTCTGGAGCGGCGCGCAGTATGCCTTCGAGGCGCTGCGTGACAGCTGAAAAATCAGGAGCTTGGCAGTACCCGCTTAGAATAAGTATATTTGTAATCCTGTTCGACCTATGCGCAATTCAATTTCTCAGTTTCAGCAGTTTCTTCGGGTGGCCTTGGTGGCTTTGCCCGTGCTGCTGCTGCTGGGCCTGAATGGCCGGACAGTGAACCTGTTGCGCCCGGCGGGCCTACCCCCCCACTCGTGGCTAAGTGCCCCACCTCGCGCCACGGTCATCAAGCAAAAGATAGTACTGGAAGCAGCTTCGCCGCTGGCTACCTACGTGGCACCAGCGGCGGCATTGGGGTGGCTACCGGGTACGCTGCCCACCGCTTGGCAGCCGCGCTTAGTGCGCCGGGCTGTAGCAGCGGCGGCTGAGTTGCCTACGGGCACGGCCGTAGCACTGTTGTGCCGCCAGCGCCTGCTCAGCCAGGCTCTTTCGCCGCAAGCACCTTAGTCTTTAAGGAAGAACTAGCTAGGAGGAATGAAGTACTGACCGACGCTGTTCGGCTCACTTTGCATTCCCGCTGGCTTGCTCATTTTTTCCTTCTTCATTTCTGATTCTAAGTTCTTTAACTT
>CALMOO010000542.1:0-12182 GCA_937871705.1 uncultured Hymenobacter sp. | reverse complement strand
CTTTTACATAATGCGTAATAAAGGAATTATCATCACGCTTGCGGTCATCGTGTCGGTGCTGTGCGCGTATTTTCTGTTTTTCACCTACGTCTCGCGCGGGGTGCAGCAGAAGGCGGTGGCCTACGCCACCCACGGCGGCAAGCTAAACGAAGTGCAGCGCCAGCACTACCTCGACTCGGTGTGGCGCGCGCCGGTGTTCGGCCCCTACACTTACCGCGATGTGCGCCAGAACGAGCTGGGCCTTGGCCTCGACTTGAAGGGCGGCATGCACGTGACGCTGGAAGTATCGCCGGTGGAAATCGTGCGGGCCATGGCGGCTAACTCCAAAAATCCGGATTTCAACAAGGCCATCGCCTTGGCCCAGGACCGCCAAAAAACTAATTCGGGTACGCCGTTTACTACCCTCTTCTACCAGGCTTACCAGGAGGTAGCGCCCGGCAAAGGCCTCGCGCCCATCTTCGCCAACTCGGTGAATAAGGACCGCAAAATTGACCTTTCGAGCACCGATGCCCGCGTTTTGTCGGCTATTAATAAGGAAGAGGAAGATGCCATCGACCGCTCGTTTGACATTCTGCGCAAGCGCGTCGACAAGTTTGGTGTGAACCAGCCCAACATTCAGCGCGTGAAGGGCACCGGCCGTATTCAGGTAGAGCTGCCCGGCGTCGACAACCCCGAGCGCGTGCGCAAGCTGCTGCAAGGCCAGGCCAAGCTGGAGTTCTACGAAGTATGGAGCCAGCAGGAGTTTGCGCCTTATCTCATTCAACTCGACAAAGTACTGACTGACAAAGAAAAGGCGGCGAAAGCTGCGCCCGCTACGGCCAGCACTACGCCTACCCCCTCTGCCGCTGGCAAAGGCGACTCGACGTCGCTGGCCGCGCAGCTAGCTAAGAAGACGCCCGCTAGCAAAGCCAAAACCGACTCGACTGCGGCTCAGCAGCAAGGCGGCGTGCTCACGCGCCTCTTCACCATGCCCGGCGCGCTGGGCGTGAACCTGCGCGACACGGCCCGCGTGAACCAGATTTTGCGCTCGGATGATGCCCGCGCCATCCTACCCCCCAACCTGGTTTTGCTCTACGACTCGAAGCCTAAGGAGGTGAACAAGCAGCAGTTTGTGCAGCTAATAGCGGTGCGCAAAGACCGCACCGGCAACATCGCCGCCCCGCTCACCGGTGAGGTAGTAAGCGATGCCCGCATGGACTACGACCAGACCGGCCGCCCCGAGGTGAGCATGAGCATGAACCCCAGCGGTGCCCGCAAGTGGCAAAAAATGACCGGCGCCAACATCGGCAAGCAGGTAGCCGTGGTGCTCGACGACGTGGTGTATTCTGACCCGGTAGTGCAGAGCGAAATCGCGGGCGGTAACACCCAGATTTCAGGCAATTTCACGATTGAGGAAGCGCAGGACCTGGCTCAGGTGCTGAAAGCCGGCAAGCTGCCCGCTCCTACTCGCATCGTGGAAGAAGCCGTAGTGGGCCCCTCGCTGGGCAAGGAAGCCATCAACCAGGGCATGTACTCGTCGCTGGCTGGCTTGCTGATTATCATGGTGTTTATGGCCATCTACTACGGCCGCGCTGGCCTGGTGGCCGACGCCGCGCTGCTCTTCAACATGTTCCTGATTCTGGGCGTGCTGGCGCAGTTTGGCACCGCGCTTACCTTACCTGGCATCGCCGGCTTGATTCTAGTAATCGCTTCGTCGGTAGATGCCAACGTGCTGATTTTCGAGCGCATTCGCGAAGAATTAGACCACGGCCACTCGCTGCACGATGCCGTGAACGCGGGCTACTCGCGGGCGTTTTCGGCCATCTTCGACTCGAACGTGACCACGATGCTTATTGCCGTTATCCTGGGCTTCTTTGGTACGGGCCCGGTGCAGAGCTTCGCCGTGACGCTGGGTATTGGCGTGCTCACCTCGTTCTTGTCGGCGGTGTACGTGTCGCGCCTCATCATCGAGTTCCTTATTAAGGGCAAGGAAACCAGCCGCATCACGTTCTCGACCTTCCTCTCGCGTAATCTGTTCAAAAATGTCAACTTTGACATCGTAGGCAAGCGCAAAATTGCTTATGCATTCTCTAGCATCATCATTATCATTGGCTTCGTGCTGATGTACGTGCAAGGCGGCCCCAACCTCGGGGTTGACTTTAAGGGGGGTAGGGCTTACGTAGTTGACTTCAACAAAGGCGTGGTTTCGTCGAACGTGGCCGATGCCATCCGCCCGGTGTTCCAAGGCTCAGGCCTCGAAGTAAAGCAGTTTGGCGCACCTAACCGCTTGCGCATTACGACCAGCTACCTGGCCGATGACGAAAGCCAGGCCGCTGACCAGAAAGTTGTTACCGCCCTCAACCAAGGCTTGAGCAAGTTTGCCGCCGACGCCCCGGTTATCAAATCGACCTCGAAAGTAGGCGCTACCATCGCCGACGACATCAAGCGCACGTCGGTGCTGTCGCTGGCGCTCACGCTGCTGGGCATCTTCGTATACGTGCTCTTCCGCTTCGAAAAGTGGCAGTATTCGATGGCGGCCGTTATTGCGCTTTTTCACGATGCGCTGCTCGTAATTGCCTCCTACCCTATCGCTCAGGCTTTCGGCCTTAAGTACGAGATGGACCAGATTTTCGTAGCTGCCGTGCTCAGTATCATTGGCTTCTCGATGAACGACACAGTAGTTATCTACGACCGGGTGCGCGAGTACCTGCGCGAAAATCCTAAGTTGACCTTTGCTCAGGTGGTAAACCCAGCACTGAACTCGACCTTCTCGCGCACCATGATTACGTTTACGACCGTGTTTACGGTGGTGGTGATACTTTACATCTTCGGTGGCGAAACGCTGCGCTCGTTCTCGTTTGCCATGATTATCGGCATCATCTTCGGTACCTACTCGTCACTGTTCATTGCTACCCCCATCATCCTCGACACTTATGGTAGGCAGGAAGAGCGGGAGCGCAAAGCCGCTGGCGAAGACGTATCGGGCCTGCCCGGCGACGCCCCCAAGCTGAGCACCGCCACGGTGTAATTGCTTGCCCACAGCTAGCGGCCCTAAACTGCTAGTCACCTAATTACTACAAAGAGCCCGGTCCGCAACGACCGGGCTTTTTGTGTTTTCCTACCCCCTAATGAAAATCGGGGTCGCCCAAGAAGCTACTAGCTAAGCCAGTGGGTGCCCATGCAGGCAGTAATTGCGAGGGGGCAATACCTAACCACCATATCAAGAAGGTATTTCATCTGGCAAAAGGGCTCAATCAACGAAAAGCCCTATTTCTAAAAATTTTAAATCCGAACTTTGAAGCAGAACGTAAACTAACCCCCAAAAGGCATAAGCTATTCCTGTACCTAATAGTACTAACTGATAATCTGCAATTTATATTCTTAAAATATTTTATGTTTTTTGTAGTTCCGACGTCAATAAGCTAATCTGCGCGGTACTCGTTTAATATATTCTATAACCTTTTAAAGTACTTTTCTTTTGCACGAGCTACTCGCCATTTGCACTAAGAGGCTGAGCCAAAGGTCTAGGCATACTGATTGCTACCTTAGCAGTAAGAAACATTAGTTGGTTAGCTCCAGCACTCAGCTACTTAAAGCATTTACCTAGAGCATCTTTTTATAATCTATTTTCTTCTACGCTACGTGAAACTCATTACTCCTTTTTCGGCTCGCTGGCGAGCCGGCATGCTTTGTATTGGCTTGGTGACTCTGCTTTCGGCTTGCTCCTACACCAATGCTTCCGATACCCCTCCTACCCCCTGTGCCTTGCCCCAAACGGTGAGCTACCAGAACAACGTGCTGCCTATTTTGAAAGAGGACTGCTACTCTTGCCACAACGCAAAAGACTATCAGACACTCACCAGCGGCACGCTGAATATGGAAGACTTCTCGCAGCTGCACGAGTACACGTTGACTAGTAACGGGCATAACAATACCTCGTTTTTGATAGGCAACATTCGCCACGACCCTGGCTTTGTGGCAATGCCCTACGGCGGCGGCAAGCTCGACGATTGTGAGATTGCAACTATCGAGGCCTGGGTAAACGCGGGAGCTCCTCAAAACTAACTCGGTTTCCCACCCGGCGCCTAACTCTACTTTATGACTGAATTTTTACTGAGTGCGTGCTTTCGCCGCTGGCTGCTGCTTGTGCTGGCAGGGCTGGGGGTAGCTGCTTGCCCTGGCACGGCGTGGGCGCAGGCCAAGTACATGACCCGGGTAGGGTACGTGTCTTTCTTTTCGGCTTCAATTCTGGAAGATATTGAGGCTAAAAATAATAAGGTAGCGGCGGTGGTAGACCTTTCTGCCGGCCAGCTGGCCTTCTCAGTGCCCGTGCACGAGTTTCAGTTTAAGCGCACCCTCATGCAGGAGCACTTCAACGAAAACTACATGGAGTCGGAGAAGTACCCTAAAGCTACGTTTAGCGGCCAATTGGCCAACCCCGCACAAGTAGCCAAACAGCTTGCCACGGCTACCCAAAATGTAGAGGTAGAAGGCAACCTAACCATGCACGGCGTAACTCATAAGGTAGTAGTATCAGGCACCTTACAGCTGCGTGATGGTCAGCTTGTTATATTCGCTTATTTCAACGTGGCGCCGGCCGACTATAATATCGACATTCCGTTGCTAGTGCGCGAGCACATTGCCAAGTCGGTGAGCGTGCGCGTGAGCATGGCTTGCGATGTGGTAAGCCCAGCCTTGGTTTCACAACCTTAGTTCTATTTCTCTTATAGCTTACTTATTTCTTAATGAAACAATTACTTACCCTTTTACAAAAACCGGCTGGTCGCTTGGCCGCTCTATTAGTGCTATGCCTCGGCGCGGCGCCTGCCGCTCACGCCCAAGACGACCTGCTGGGCCAGTTAGAGCAAGATAAGAAACTGGAACCTAACCAATTGGTTGACGCTACTTTTAAAAGCACTCGCCTTATCAATGGCCACACCGTGCAGACGCCGGGTGAGGGCACGCTGGTTTTCTTGATTTCGCACCGGATTGGCCCGTTCAATAGTGGTGCTTATAACTTTTTTGGGCTCGACCAGGCCCGCATGCGCATTGCCCTTGAGTATGGCGTTACCGACCGCCTCGAAATAGGTATAGGGCGCTCAACTTTGGATAAGACCGTTGATGGCTTTTTGAAGTACAAGGCCATTCGGCAGAGTTCGGGCCTGCATTCCGTACCAGTTTCAGTGACGCTCTTCGGCTCGTCGGCGGTGGCTACCGTGCACTACCTGGATAATATGGACCATACGCTAGGCTTGCGTACCAGCTATACTTATCAGGCCCTGATTGCTCGTAAGTTCAGCACTGACTTATCATTGCAGCTGATGCCAACGCTCATTCACCGCAATCTGGTGATGAACGAAGGTGAGAAAAACGACATTTATGCCCTAGGCGGCGGCGGGCGCTATAAACTCTCTAAGCGCTTCTCGCTCAACGCCGAATATTACTATGTAATGAGTAAGTATACGGCGGAACATTACGCCAATGCCCTCGCGCTGGGCGTGGATATTGAAACCGGCGGCCACATCTTTCAGCTGCTCCTCACCAACTCGCAGGGTATGATTGAGAAGCAATTTATTGGCGAGACGACCGACAAGTTCTTCAAGGGCGGCATCTACTTTGGCTTCAACATCAACCGTAACTTCACTCTCAAGCAGCGGAAGGCTAAAATCTAGCGCTACTGTTAAAGATGCCTTACCAGTTGTCCGAATAAAGTAATTAAAAAAGGCGACTTGCTATAAATAGCAAGTCGCCTTTTTTGGTAGCTCTGATAGAGTTAAACCAAGATACCTTCTGCTACTACCTCGCGTACCTCAGGCACCATGCGCTTGAGCAGGTTTTCGATGCCCGACTTGAGTGTGACGGTAGCCGAAGGGCAGCCTGAGCATGAGCCTTGCAGGTTCACGGTCACGATGCCGTCATGGTAAGACTTGAAGGTGATGTTACCCCCGTCTTGCTCCACGGCGGGGCGCACGTAGTTGTCGAGCAGGTCGATGATTTTTTGGGAGGTAAAGCCATCCTGTTGCGTGGGGTCACCGGCTGAGGCAGCTTGCGCGGCTTTTTGCTCAGCAGCTGGGTCCACGGTGAAGAGCATGCCGCCGGCTTCGACGTAGCTCTTAATGAACTGACGCAGTTCAGGGATGATGCTGGTCCAGCCCAACTCAGGCTGGGTTTTGGTAACTGTAACGAAGTTTTGGGCGATAAATACGCGACCCACATAATCGAAGCCAAACAACTCTTGCGCGATGGGCGAGTTGGCGGCGGCTTCCAGGGTAGGATAATCCACGCTTACGCCGTCGGGCAGCAAGGTGGAGTTGAGCACGAATTTCATGCTCTCAGGGTTGGGCGACGCCTCGGCGTAGATGGAAACGGCTGACATAATTTCTAGGATTTTAACTAGCTGATTAACGGCAAATAAGGTATTCGGGGCTCGTGCCCCAAAGCCAACGCTGGTGCTGGATGAATCTGAACCTGTAACAACAACAGGGCGGCAGAGGTTGCGTCGGGCATGGCTCGGTAGCGTGGGCCGCGGCAGTATTGATGTGCTACCATGCCCGGAGGGGGGTAGGGCGGGCTTACCCCTCCCGGTTAGTTGGCCTTGGCTCAAAAGCAGGCTGTGGCCACAAGCAAGTTAGCAGCTTTTTAATTTACAGCTTATTAGTCCGCGCTCGCAGCAGCAAATCAGCGAGCACGAGCTGCGTCATGGCTTCTACGATGGGTACGGCGCGGGGCAATACGCAGGCATCGTGGCGGCCGCGGCCTACCAGCTCGATGCTTTCGCCCTGGTCGTTGATGGTTTGCTGGCGCTGCAAGAGCGTGGCAACTGGCTTGAAAGCGACGCGAAAATTCACATCCTGACCGTTAGAGATGCCGCCCTGGCTGCCGCCGCTGTGGTTGGTGCGGGTGCGCACCCGGCCGGCCTCGTCGGTGTAAAATTCATCGTTGTGCTGCGAGCCGGGCAGCTTGGTGCCTTCAAAACCCGAGCCGAACTCGAAGCCTTTCACCGCATTAATGCTCAATAAAGCATGGCCCAGCACGGCAGGCAGCTTGTCAAACACCGGTTCGCCCAGGCCGGGGGGTAGGCCGGTGGCCACGCCGGTTATTACACCACCCACGGTGTCGTGCGCGGCCTGCGCCGCCCGGATGCGCTCCTCCATTAGGGCGGCCGTGGCGGGGTCGGGGCAGCGCACGAGGTTGCTTTCTATCAGGCTCAGGTCCAGCTCTTCGTAGGTTTTGGCTACTTCTACTTCGCCCACGGCCGAAACGTAGGCTTTTACTGCGATGCCAAAATGAGCCAGCACGCGGGCAGCCACGGCGCCAGCTGCTACGCGGGCCGCCGTTTCGCGAGCCGAGCTGCGGCCCCCGCCGCGGTAGTCGCGGCGGCCGTACTTAGCGTCGTAGGTGTAGTCGGCGTGGCTAGGGCGGTAGGCGTGGGCAATGTGCGAGTAGTCGTCGGAGCGCTGGTCGGCATTGGCAATAAAGAGGCTAATCGGCGTGCCCGTCGTGACGCCCTCAAACGTGCCCGACTGCACCTGCACGCGGTCGGCCTCCTGACGGGGGGTAGTAAGCGCCGACTGCCCCGGCCGGCGCCGGTCGAGCGCCGCCTGAATCTCGGCAATGTCTAGCGGCACGCCCGCCGGGCAGCCATCAATGATTACGCCTATCCCTACCCCGTGCGACTCGCCGAAGGTGGTGATGCGAAAAAGTGTTCCGAAAGAATTCATCTTGTTAATTATCAGTCATCAATTAGCACTTACCCGTCAGTTACCACCAACGGCAGCCCGACGAGCTGCTAATTGATAATTGCTGACTGACAGTGACCTAGCTGCTTCGCCACCAGCCCACGGCGGCCACTACCAGCAGCGCCGCCACGAGCCAGCTGGCATAGCGCCGCACATCACGGTACACGTCGAAGGGCTGGAGGCGGCTATCGGCACTGGCTAGCGCGGGGCCGTAAAAAGGGTCGTCGGTGGGGAAGGCTGCGGCGCTGGCCCGCGCCGCGCCGCGCACCTCGGGCCGCAATTCAGAGCGCAAGGTATCGTAGCGGGCCGTAGTAGGGTCGAAATAGGCCAATTGAAACAAACTATCGAGCCGCACCGCACCGGGCTGGTGCGGCACCAGCCGGTAGCGAAAGCTTTTGCGCAGCTGCCCACCGGCCAGCTTTTCTTCGTGAATGTCCGGGCCGTAAATCTCCAGCTGCCGGTTGGCGCTAGGCGGGGGGGTAGGCACAACCACCGCGGCCGGATTGCCTTGCCCCTCGACGCTAAAGGTGTAAGTAAAGGCCTCGCCCGTTCGAAACCGAACGCCGCTGATGCCCTCGTGCAGCACGTAGTGGCCCACGGCCAGGCTGCCGCCGGGCGCCACGCCGCGCCGGGGGGGTAGGGGGCGCACCACCACTTGCACGGGCGGCGCAGTATACGTTTTGTAGATGGCCAGCTTATCGTCTTCGCCAGGCTGCGGCTTTTTGAGGAGCTTAAACTTGGTCATCGTCAGGCGAAGCGGGGCAAAGCGCAGGAGCTGCGACGTGAGCGGGTAGTAGGTGTTTTCGGCCAGCCGGAAGCGTAGATACACGGCGCCCGCCCGCCGCACCGTGTCGGGCACGATGGCGGTTTCGGCGGTCGGCACTTCCCAGGTAGTGGGCTGGCGCAGCTGGCTTACCAGCTCGGGCAGTTGCTCGGTAAAGTTGTAGAAGTTGAGCAGCGCCTGGTCGGCGGGCTGCAGATACAGGTACAGGCTCACCCGCACACCTTCGCCCACATACACCTGCTTCCGGTCGGCTTCCAGGGCCAGCGAGGCGTGGTCGGGCGGCTCGTAAAAATACTTAGGCTTGGGCTTGCCCAACAGCTGGTCGAGCGAGCCAATGCCCTGCCCCGCCCCCACCGACGCCCCCGCGAGTGGCGCTGACGGCGGGGCCGCCGGCCCTACCAGCACGTGGCCGCCGGAGCTATGCAGCACCTGGCCATTTACAGTGAGGTCAAACGCTGGAATCGAGTAGCTACCCTCCGTATAGGGTACGTACCGCTGGGTCAGGGTTAGCTCCGTTACGCTGCGGCGGCCGGCCACTAGGCTGGTAGCGGTGCTGGTCGTCAGGCCAGCTTTGCGGAAGCCCTCCAGCTCTGGAAACTCTGAATGGCTGGCCAGCGCCGCGCCGCGCAGCCGCACGGCCAGCGTGTAAGTGCCCGTCAGGGGTATGGCTGCCGGGCCCAGCACCAACTCGATGGGCTGCGTGGCGGGGGCTGGCTGCGCCCTGGCGCCGGCCAGGCTGCCGGGCAGCCCACCTACCAGCAGCCAGATGGCTAGCCAGCAAACGCGCAAAAAAGGAGGGGTAGTCAACTAGATGAGAAAGCCAGAGATTCGCAGGGAGCACAAAGTTCGCCACTTAGCGCCACCAGCCGCCCAGCTGCTTGCCACAGCCTAGGGCCAACGCACATCGTTACGAGCTAGTACATTATGAGTAAGGTATTTATGAACCAAATAATTCTGCTGCTTGGCTCGCCTTTTATACTTCAGCTGCTGGTTGATTTTCGCTTGGTTTTCTACTTGTATCGGCAAGCCGCTGCTAGGCAGCTTTTCCGCCCCTACCCCCCTAGCTTACCTAAAGTCTGCTCGGCCAATAAGCAACAGGCTTTATAACCGAGCTGACTGGTGCACCGGCTCTTGGAAATGCTGCTTCAGGTTAATTTCTAAAATGCTGGTTAAATGGGCTAACTATTTTAGCCGTAGCTGGCTCAGCCGTAGCCACAAACTACTGCCTACATAACCAGCTAGTTGTAGCTAACAGTAAGCAAATCAGCAATAAATGAAAACCTGTATATGTAGCGGTGTGGCGCGTATCCTGGGCTACAAGTCCCCGTAGAAAGCCCAACTTCCTCAGCAATAGCTTATCAATCGGGCCTTAGCTGAACATCGTTTTCATTTCATTTTTCTCTTTCCTCATGTCCCACAAACTTTCCTCTGGTCCGCAGCCCCACGAGGCCGACCTCGACCGGCCGCTGTACACGCCCATCAAGCGCCGTTCCTTCTTCATGTATGCTGGGGCCACGGCTGGTGCTACAGCCCTTGTGCTGGCGGGCTGCTCGAAAGACGATGATGCCTCTGGGGCCAATCTCATCGATGTGGGCTCGGGCGATGCTGGCATCCTGAACTACGCTTATGCCTTGGAGCAGCTCGAAGCTGCGTTCTATGCAAAAGTCAAAACAGGTGGCTATTACACGGGCTTGGCGCCCACCAGCGCTGAAAAACAGATTTTTGACGACCTGGCTGCTCACGAAGCCATTCACCGTGACTTTTTTAAGGCTGCCATTACTGCTACCCCCGGTGCAACGCTTCTGCAAGATTTGACGCCGGATTTTTCCAGCATCAATTTTGGCGACCGGTCTAGCGTGCTAAACGCTGCCCAAACGTTTGAAGACACGGGCGTAGCTGCTTACAACGGCGCGGGCCGCTTCATTACCAACAATGCCTACCTAGGCCTGGCTGGTAAGATTGTATCGGTTGAGGCCCGCCACGCGGCGCTTATCCGCGACTTGGTAAGCTACGGCACCTTCGTTAATAACGATGTAGTGAATGTATTTACGCAGACGGCTGGTGCCGCACCCGGTACCGGCACGGCAATGTCCGCCCAGAACACGTCAGGTAACGGCAACCCCGGCCCCGGCCAGGAGCGCTCGAAGCGCCCACCACAGATTTTGTCGGCGGTCAATAACTACCTGGCTGCTGGCTCCAAGCTTTCGGCCAATAGCTTCGCTTAGTCGGTTTAGTTGTCTCTTATCTTTTAGAATTCTCGCATTATTATGGATTTCTTTCAACTTCTCTCCGAACTCGACAAAGCCGACCCGGAGTTCATGGACCGCATTAACCCACGTCGCCGGGTATTCCAATACCTGGGCAACACGGGCAAAAAAATAACGGCCGCCGCCGTACCCGCCGTATTTGCATCGTTCTTCACGAAGGCATATGGCCAAACTGGCACTACGCTGCCACAACCCGTCATTGACGTGCTGAACCTGGCTCTGGGCCTGGAGTATCTAGAATATTATTTCTACGATACGGCACTGGGTATTCCTGGCCTGATTCCGTCGGCTGAAACGACGCCTATCCAGACTATCCGCAATGATGAGGCTGGCCACATCAAAACGATAAAAGACGTACTGGGCACGGCGGCCATCCCGGACCCTACCCGTGCCGGGTTTGACTACTCGGGTGGTAGCGGCTCGATGGCTGGCCCACTGGCAGCAGCCCTCTTACCAACTGACCCTAACAATGCCAACGGTAAGCTGTTTTTTGCTGCCGCTCAGTCATTCGCCGATACCGGCCAGCGCGCCTACAAAGGCGGTGCGCCCGTGCTGAACACGGCTTCTACTAAAGACATTCTGGAGGCAGCCCTTAACATTCACTCGGTTGAGGCCCGCCATAACTCGCACTTCCGTACGGTGCGGCGCGCCATCGCAGCCAACACGCTGGGCTCGGCAACGGCGCCCGCCGGGGCACCCGAGCTAGCTCCAAAAAGCTGGATTTCGCTGCGCGATAACAACGGCCCAACGGCGCCCGATGGCAGCAAGCCTGCTTCGGCCGTGTACGGCCCCGGCGCTGACCCCGCCGCCTACCCTGCCGAAGACAACACCACGCGAGCTAGCCTGAATCTCCTTACGGTAGGAGGCGTTACCTACACTGCCGCGCAAGTGTCGGAGGCTTTCGACGAGCCGCTCGACCCGGCCACTGTCAAGACCATAGCTCGCATGTTTACCACGCCGGCTGGCTTAGCCAGTGGCTTGTTCAAGTAAACGCCTTCAGTCAGCTTAACCTTTGTTAAAGAGCCGCTTCCTTCACTGGAAGCGGCTCTTTTTTATGCCTGTGCTCAGCACCAGCAGCGGCCAGCTTGGGCGCGTTCCCTACCCCCTCTATATAGCCAGAATGCAGTATACGCCCACATTTATTGCCTAAACTCAAAATCCAATTTGCGGAACCGGTACGTAGGTCAGCCAGCAAGAGCAGCCAATCGAGGCGCACTTGCCGCCGCCCTTGCATAGTTGGTCGATTTTTTTCGCTTGACATTAATTTATAGGTTATTTAACCACAGCAGTTTAGCGCGGCATCTGGTGAACTTTCAAGTATTTATTCTTGAATTTACCTCCTCAGTAATCAATAGCACGTACTTGGCCCGTAAATAAGTGCTTAGCAGGTCGCCAGCCCGGTGCTGATGGGTG
>CALMOO010000541.1:20923-22398 GCA_937871705.1 uncultured Hymenobacter sp. | reverse complement strand
GTAGTAAGCGTAGCCCAAGCCGTAGCGAGCCAGCTGCACATACTGCGTTTCGTCGTCGCTTACCCCCCCCTGCCGGGCCGAGCGTGCGGCGGCCGCATAGGCCGTAATAGCATCGGGGTACTGCTGGCCCACGGAGTAGATTTCGCCGCGCAGCACCTGGGCCGCGGCCCGTAGCGCATCGTCCTGCGGGTAGCGCAACGACTTATCGAGCAGCGGCAGCGCTTCGGCGTACTTGCCATCGTTGTAGAGGGTAGCGGCCTGGGCGTAGGCAATGCGCTGGTAGGTGCCGTTGAGCTTCTCGCTTCGGTCGTCGCCGAGGCCTTCGAGGTAGGCGAGCGCTTCGGCATAGTCGGTCGAAGCCAGGAAGCTGTCGCTGAGCAGCTGGTCGGTTACGGGCAGGCTTTTCGAGCGCGGGTACTTGCGCCGGAAATCGCGGAGCGCAGCAATGACATCAGGCAGGTTGCCCAGCTCGTACTGCACCTGGGCGTACTTGAGGGTAGCATTTTCCGAGATGTTCCGCTCAATCGTGCTCTGCCGGGCGGCATCAAAGGCCGTGAGGGCCGACGTTTTTTGCCCGGCTTGCAAGTAGCTTAGACCGAGGTGATAAGCGGCATTTTGGCCCAGCGAGTCGCGGCGCGTAGCCACGGCCTTCAGGTTGGTAATAGCGTCTTTGTAGTCGCCCAGCTTGTAGTTGGCAAAGCCGATTTTGTATTGCAGGCTGGGGTCCACCTTGCCTTTGTGGGTGGCAGCGTACTGGTCGAAGTAGGTGCCGGCCTGTTTGTAGTCCTGCTTTTGGTAATAAGCATCGCCCACAAGCAGGCTGATTTCGTCGGCGCTCTGCGGTAACGGATTCTGGGCCAAGGCCTTGGTTGCGTAGCTGATAAGGCCGTCGTAGTCGCCTTCCTTGTAGTAAATCTGCGTCATGATGGCGGGCACCACGCCGCGGTAGGCGTCGTTCTCGGCGGCCACCAGCAGGTCTTGGCGCGCAGCGGGGTAGTCGGCGGCGCGGTAGGCCAGGTAGCCAGCGTAGTACGAGCTGGCGTATCGGTACTGGCTGTTCTGCTGCTTGTTACGGTCGAACAAGATGCGCGCCTGGTCGTACTCCTTCAGCTCAAAGTGGCTGTAAGCAAGCTTAAAATCCGACTCGGCGCGCTGGCTGGCGCTGAGGTTGGCGGGCGCTACCTTGCCGAAGTAGGTGCTGGCCTGCGCGTAGTTTTTCTGGTCGAAGTAAAACTTAGCCAACTCGAAGTACGCCAGGGCGGCCTTGGGGTGGGCCGGGTGCTGCGCGGCAAAGCTCAGGATGAGGCCTTCAGCATCGGGGTGCAGCAGGTAGAGGCCGCTCACGGCGTAGTAGTACTGCGCATCGGCCAGGCGCTCCTGGCGGCCGCTGCTGGTGGCCGGGCCGCTTTGGTCGGGCAGGATGCGGCGGGGGGCCCGTTGCTGGTACCGCCCGAAAGCCTGCTGGGGGGCGCCGT
>CALMOO010000541.1:20178-20913 GCA_937871705.1 uncultured Hymenobacter sp. | reverse complement strand
TTGCTGGGCGTGGGCCAGCTGAGGCTCGGCGGCGGCAACAGACAGCAGGGCGGCGGCCAGCGTCAGCCGGGGGGGTAGCTTCATGGAGGACGGCAATTCGGTGGGCGGGCAGGCCGATTAAAGCCGCCCGTATTCGGTCAAAAGTAGCGAGAAAATGCGGGCTGCGGGGAACTTAGAACTATAACTAGTTAAAAAGTAAGCGTGGCGGGAAGCTGACTTATTACCCGAGCACAGCGGCTCGATTTGTCTATTTGTGGAGCGATACGCAGGAGGTTAAGCTACTATCTTTGACAGCTTTTATTTTTTAAATCTATAGTTTTATTCCTTGATGACAATCTATATTTTTCGTTTGTGGGCGCTGCTCTTGCTGGGTCTACTGGCGCAGACTGCCCAGGCGCAACGCGTAGCTGTGGGTGGAAACCATACAGTATCCATTCATGCGGATGGCAGCCTCTGGGCCTGGGGCAGCAACAGCAACGGACAATTAGGGGCAGGGACGGCTATCGTGCAGAATGTTCCCATTCGGATTGGAGTTGCTACTACCTGGCAGTGCGTGGCGGCCGGCCTTTCACACACAATGGCCATTAGCACCGATGGTACCCTCTGGGCCTGGGGGCGTAATGACCTAGCTCAATTAGGCAACGGTACCAGCTCCGAAATAAACCAAGTATCTCCTACGCAGATAGGAGCACATACGTGGCGCAGTGTGGCGGCCAGTGGGAACAGTACTTTGGC
>CALMOO010000541.1:14948-20168 GCA_937871705.1 uncultured Hymenobacter sp. | reverse complement strand
GCACTGGTACTACCGCTGTGCAAACCACTCCTGTACAAATCGGCACGGCCAGCTGGCGAATGGTGAGCGTAGGCTCAGCACATACGCTGGCCATCCGGGCTGATGGTACGCTATGGGCCTGGGGGCGAAATGCCGAAGGGCAGCTGGGCAACAGTACACTTATTGACCAGCTAGCCCCTGTTCAGATTGGAACCGCCACCACTTGGCAGTTTAGTAGTGCGGGTAGTCTCTGCTCAGCGGCCATTCAGAACAATGGTACGCTGTGGACTTGGGGCTATAATGGGTATGGGCAGTTGGGTAGCGGCAACTACACCAATCAGCCTACCCCTATGCAGATGGGCACCGCCACCACTTGGCAGCGCGTATCGACAGGTGGGGAACATATGCTGGCGGTAAGCACCGACGGCTCGCTTTGGGCCTGGGGCTATAATTACTGGGGCCAGCTGGGCACTGGCACCACGACGGCCTCCACTAGCCCCGTAAGGGTGGGCAGTGCCACAACTTGGGAGAGCGTGGTGGCAGGTGGCGATTACACCATCGCGGCTCAAATTGACGGCTCGCTGTGGGCGTGGGGCTACCACGGCTTTGGCCAGTTGGGTACCGGGGTAGGCCAGCGATACTTACCCCGCCAGGTGGCCGCCCCCAGTACCTGGCGGCAGGTAGCTACTGGCTTCCGGCATACGGTCGCCATTCGGGCCGACGGTACCCTCTGGGCTTGGGGCGACAACTACTGGGGCCAACTCGGCACTGGCAGCCGCAACAGTAATCAGACGGTTCCAACGCAGGTAGGCACCGATGCTGACTGGCAAAAAATTGCGGCTGGTGGCGTTTCAACGCTGGCCATCCGGGCTGATGGTACGCTATGGGCGTGGGGTGGCAATGGTAGCGGCCAACTCGGCGTTGGCAGCACGAATGATGCGCGCACGCCCATTCAAGTAGGCACAGCTACAAACTGGCTAGACGTCGCCGTAGGCTCCTCACACGTACTGGCCATTCGGACCGATGGTACTCTCTGGACGTGGGGCTACAACAGATATGGTCAACTAGGGCTAGGAACTACCACTAGCCAACCCACCCCCATTCGGGTAGGAACAGCAACCAACTGGCGGCGTGTAAGCGCAGGAGGCGGACACAGTGTGGCCATTCGCACCAATGGCACGCTTTGGATTTGGGGTCAAAATAGTGAAGGCCAGCTCGGCTCTGGCAGGAGTGGGGATGATAGCTTGGTACCCTTGCAAGTGGGCACAGCCACCACCTGGCAAAGCGTTGCGGCAGGTTCCTACCACACGGCTGCTATTCGCACCGATGGCACTCTTTGGACGTGGGGATTCAACGTCAATGGAACACTAGGCCTGGGTAGCACTACCTTTTATGAAGCGCCGACTCAGGTAGGCACAGCCACTACTTGGCAAAGTGCGGCGGGGGGCAGCAAACATACGCTGGCCATTATGACCACGGGCTCAGCATGGGCTTGGGGCTACGACTACCGCGGACAACTCGGCAATGCCAATACCCTCAGCCAGCCCTCGCCGGTACCATTCGGAGTTGGGGCCAGTTGGCAGCAAGTATCAGCCGGTGCCGACTACTCGGCTGCTATCCAAGCTGACGGTACCCTCTGGACATGGGGTAGCAACGATGATGGTCAACTGGGCCAAGCTGATACCACTTCTCTTCTGCCTATCTATATAGCCAATGGTGGTGCCATTTTGGCCTCCACCGCAGGTAGCCGCCGCCTTAGCTGGCACTTGGCTCCCAACCCAGCCCACGGCTCGGTGCAACTGCTGGGCATACCCCCTGCCCCCGTGGTGGTACACCTACTTGATAGCCAGGGCCGCTTAGTACGCACTACCACCACCGCCATCGTTGACATTACAGGTTTAGCTCCTGGCCTATACCTACTACACGCCACGGTTGCTAACAACACCCACACGCAGCGCTTGCTAGTAGAGTGAGTTTTCAAGATTTTTTAAAGCCCTCCTCAGCCCTAACGAGGGCTTTTTAGTAAGTTGCCAGGCCCAAGTAAAGGTTGTGTCAGCCGTACTTCTCCTAATCTGTCTAATTACTCCTTGCTACCTACCCCCGTCATCCGCGTTGCCCACCTCACCAAGCGCTACGGCGCCCAGGTCATCATCGACGACCTCAGCTTTGAAGTGGCTCAGGGCGAAACGCTGGTGCTGCTCGGGCCCAGCGGCTGCGGCAAGACTACCCTGCTCAAAACCCTCAACCGCCTGATTGAGCCCGACGGCGGCACCATCGAAATCAATGGCCGCGACGTGCGCCAGCAGCGGCCCGAGGAGCTGCGGCGCGGCATCGGCTACGTAATTCAGCAAGTCGGGCTTCTACCCCACTACACGGTGGCCGACAACGTGGCCGTGGTGCCGCGCCTGCTGGGCCGCCCGCCCGCCGAAACCGCCATCCGCACCACTGAGCTGCTCGAACGCCTGCACCTGCCCGCCGCCCACTTTGGCCCACTGCTGCCGGCCCAGCTCTCAGGCGGGCAGCAGCAGCGCGTGGGGCTAGCTCGGGCGCTGGCCGCCGACCCGCCCGTGGTGCTGCTTGATGAGCCGTTTGGGGCGCTCGACCCGATAACGCGCGCCGCCGTGCGCTGCGACTTTCGGGAGCTGGACGAGCTGCGCCGCAAAACGGTGGTGCTCGTGACCCACGACGTGACCGAGGCCTTCGAGCTAGCCGACCGCATTATGCTGCTTAATAATGGCAAGATTCAGCAGCTTGGGCCGCCGCGCGAGCTGCTGCTGCACCCGGCCAATGACTTCGTGCGCAGCTTCTTCCAGGCCGAGCGCCTGGCCTTGCAGCTGCGGGTGCTGACGCTGGGCGAGGTAGCTCCGTTTCTGGTGCCAGCAGAAAAAACGTCGCCCGCCGACGCGCCTACCCTCCCCCTCAGCGCCAGCGTGCAGGAGGCCGTGGCGCTACTCAGCGAAACCGGCCTAGCCAGCCTCTACCTGGCCGGCACATCGCAGCCCGTGACGCTGGGGCAGCTGCTGGCGGCCTTCGGGCGGGCGCTGGGGTAGGGCGGCGCTGGGTTTTAGGCCAGGTAAGCCAGCACGTCCGTAAGGGCATCGACACTATAAAAGTCGAGGCCCACTAGCTGCTCGGCGGGCACCTCCTCGTGTATCCAGGTGGTGTGGTAGGGCACGTGGATGGCCTGCCCGCCCACTTGCAGCACCGGCAGAATATCCGATTTCAGCGAGTTGCCAATCATCAGAAACTCGGCCGCGGGCACGCCGTGCCGGGCCAGGATGCGCCGGTAGGTGGCGGCGTTTTTCTCGCTCACGATTTCGACGAGGTCAAAGAAATCGCCCAGGCCCGAGCGCGCCAACTTGCTTTCCTGGTCGAAGAGGTCGCCCTTGGTGAGCACCATCAGCCGCTGGCCGCGCTGTTTCAGCTCAGTGAGCACTTCTACCACGCCGGATAGGGGCTCGATGGGAAAGTCGAGCAGGCGCTTGCCCAGGTCGAGCAGCTGCTGAATTTCAACACCGGTCACGGCGCCGTCCGTGAGCTGAATGTCGGTTTCAATCATGGTCAGCATCAACGACTTGGCGCCGTAGCCAAACAGGTGCATGTTGCGCCGCTGCACCTCGTAGAGCCGGCTGGCGATGGCCGCGGGGTCGCCACAATGGGCCAGGATGGTGGCCAGCTGGTTTTCGACATGGTCGAAGTGCGGCTGATTGGGCCAGAGCGTATCGTCGGCGTCGAAGGCAATAAGTTGGAACTGAGGCATGCGCACGGCTGCGGCGTACGGAAAATCAACTTCTCGCCGGCAGACTAGCCCCAAAAGTACCGAACTTGCCCGCCATGAAGCAGCTAATCGACCTGGCCACCTGGCCCCGCCGCGAGCATTTCGAGTTTTTTTCCGCCTTCGAAGAGCCTTTTTTTGGGCTGGTGGCGGAGGTCGACTGCACCCGCGCCCAGGCCGAAGCCAAGCGGCTCGGCGTGTCCTTTTTCCTGTATTACCTCTACCAGGCGCTGCACGCGGCCAACGAGGTCGAGGCCTTCCGCTACCGCATTGAGCAGGGCCAAGTGGTGCGCTACGACCAGGTGCACGCCTCGGCCACCATCGGCCGGCCCGACCACACATTTGGCTTTTCCTTTATCGAGCAGCGCGCCAGCCTGGCCGACTTCGTGGCCGGGGCACAGCTAGCAATCACGGCCGTGCAGCAAACCAGCGGCTTGTGCCTGAACGACACCACGGGCCGGCCCGATGTGCTGCACTGCTCGGCCCTGCCGTGGGTGCGCTTCACGGGCCTTACGCACGCCCGCAGCTTTCGGCACCCCGACAGCTGCCCCAAAATCTCCTTCGGCCAAGCGTATGCGGCCGGCGCTGCGCAGCGCATGGCGGTGTCGGTCAACTTGCACCACGGGCTGGGCGATGGCTACCACGTGGGGCAGTTTCTGGAAATTTTTCAGCAGCGGCTGGGGTAAGCGAGAAGCAGTAAACTGCCTTTGCGAGCCGGCGAGGCAATTGCAAGGACAACCATTCCCTACCCCCCTACCTATGCAAACCCTCACCGAACTCTTCACCTTCTGGCACGAGCAGGCCGGCAAGCTGGGTCAGCAAACCCTTCAGCACGTGGCCCTTACTGCCGCCGCCTTGCTGCTGGGCGTGGCCGTGGGCGTGCCGGTGGGCTTGTGGCTGACGCGCCGCCCGCGCTGGGCGCCCGCGGTGCTGGGGGCGGCCGGCGTGCTCCAAACCGTGCCCAGCATCGCGTTGCTCGGCTTTTTGATTCCGCTGATGGGCATTGGGGCGGCACCGGCTATCCTGGCTTTGCTGCTGTACTCGCTGCTGCCCATTATTCGCAATACGGTGGCCGGTATTCAGGGCGTGCCGCCCGCGGTGGTGGAGGCGGCCAAAGGCCTGGGCTTTACCGATGGCCAGATTTTGCGGCGCGTGCAGCTGCCACTGGCCCTGCCCGTGCTCATGGCCGGCATTCGCACGGCCACGGTGATAAATGTGGGGGTAGCGACGCTGGCGGCCTACGTGGCCGCGGGCGGCCTGGGCGAGTTTATCTTCGGCGGTATTGCCCTCAACAACCCAGTGATGATACTGGCCGGCGCCATTCCGGCCGCCGGGCTGGCCCTGGCCTTTGACGCGGGGCTGGGGGCGCTGGAGAAACTATCGGTGCGGCGGTTACGAGTGGTGGGCGGCGCCTTGCTGCTGGCCCTACCCTTGCTGGCGGCGGGTTACTGGCTGCCGCAGGCGGC
>CALMOO010000541.1:5715-14938 GCA_937871705.1 uncultured Hymenobacter sp. | reverse complement strand
GCCCAGCGTGGTGCTGGCCCCGGCCTTGGTGTACGAGGCCGCCCGCAACGCCCACGTCGATGTCATTGACGGCTACTCGACCGACGGACGCATCCGGGCCTACGGCCTGCAAGTGCTGCGCGACGACCACCACGCCCTACCCCCCTATTTTGCCGCGCCCGTGCTGCGCCCCACTCTGCTGCGCGCCCACCCCGAGCTGGGCGCCGTGCTCGACCAGCTTAGCGGCCAGCTCTCCGACTCGGCCATGACCAACCTCAACTACCAGGTTGACTACCTGCACCTGGAGCCCCGCGCCGTGGCCCTGGCCTGGCTGCGCCGCCGCGGCCTGTGGCGGGCGCCGCGCCCCCTACCCCCCGCTGCAGCGGTGGTGCGCCTGGGCTCCAAGATTTTTGCCGAGCAATACATTCTGGTGGAAATGTACGCGGCCCTCATTCGCGGCAATACCGATTTGGCCGTGGCCACCAAAACTGGCCTCGGCGGCACCACCATCTGCTTCGAAGCCCTGCGCGGCGGCCAGATTGATATGTACCCCGAGTACACCGGCACGGGGCTGCAAGTGCTGCTGCAGCCCTCGCCGCGGGCGCTCGACTCGTTGGGCGGGCGGCCGGCGGCCGTGTTTCAGTACGTGCAGGCCGAGTTCCGGCGCCGCTACGGGCTGGAGTGGCGCGCCCCGCTGGGCTTCAACAACGCCTACTGCCTACTCATGCGGCGGCAGCAGGCGCGGCAACTGGGTATTAGCAGCATTTCGGAGTTGGGTAGCTACTTGCGGCGGTAATAAGAAGACGACCATGCAAACGAAGCAGGCAGCTGATTGGGAAAACGCTCGCCTGCTGCACAAATCCCATTCTTGCCTCACGCTACCCGTCAGCTAAGCTTGCCCGGCAGCACTTGCTGCAGCAAATCCTTCACTACCGGCGCTTTATACGCTATATCGCGCAGCCAGCCGCGGCGGCGCTCGGCCGGCGAGGCGTAGCCAGTAGCTACTTTTTGCTGAAAGATGCCTAGGTCGCAGGCCGCCGTTAGCTCGATGCGGGGCAGGCGGCGCAGGTCGCTGCCGGGCCGGGCGGGGCCGGTGTGCACCGAGAACCCAGCCTCGTAGCCTAGGGCCGTAAGGGTGCGCAGGGTGCGACGGTCGTAGCTACCGTGCGGGAAGGCATAAAACGCCGGCTCGCGGCCCAGGTGCCGGGCAATGGCGGCGCGGCTATGGCGCAGTTCAGCCGCCAGCTGCGAGGGGGGTAGGGCGGCCGACGGGCGGTGGCTGCACCCGTGCGACTCGATGCGCCAGCCCGAAGCGGCCAGGGCGCGCACCTCGGCCCAGCTAAGGGGGTGGTCGCTACGCGGCACCAAGCGCGCAAACTCGGGTAGGGTAGCAAAGCTGGCGTGGCCCACGGTGGAGGTGGTCAGGAAGAGCGTGGCCGCAAAGCCGTACTGCGCCAAGATGGGCCGGGCATGGGTGTAGAGCGAGTGGTAGCCGTCGTCGAAGGTAATCGCCACGGCCGGCGGGGCCGGGCCTGTTGGCTGGCGTAGCAGCGCGGGCACCTCGTGCAGCGGTATCACCCGGTGCCCGGAGGCAGCCAGCCAAGCCATTTGCGCGGCAAAGCGGTGCACTTCTACGTGCACGGCGGCCATGTAGGGCTCGTGCCGCTCTACCAGCGCGTGGTACATCAGAATGCTAACCTGTGTCATAGGCGAGGGGCGAGCTTTAAGGTGAGAAAACCAAGCGCGTGACGAGAAAATCCGAGATTGCGAGCCGTCCTAGGCATCAACAATCAGCTTCTACCCTACTACTTCGCTGCTGGCTGGCAGCCCTTTCCTCTGCTTTTTATTCTGTAAAAACCAACTCCGACAATGTCACTACTCCGAGTACCAGCCGCCTGCTAGGGCACCAACTTCGTCTATTCACAAAGGCTTAGCCTGGCAACCCGGCTGCTGCGGGTGCCAGGCCACCGTGGCACGGTCGCGCTTTAACTGAAGCACTATAGGCGCTTTACTATAGCAAGATATTAAGTATAAATTGAATTTGTTGGAGCCAGCCTTCAAAAGTCAGTTGTGGCAGCGCTTATTTTTAAGTTAACCTTATCCCACATACTGAGCTACTTAGCATTAGCCTACTGCTGCAAGCCCACCAGCGCGGTAGCTAAGCTGCGTTGTGGCTAGCTACCGCGCAGCTTAGCTACCGGCTCGGTCCAGCTTTTACGGAGTAGCTTTAACAAAGCCACTACTTGCTCGTTTTCTTCTATAATGCAGACTACTACCCAGGCACCGCTCTTAGCGCGTGCCCCCTTTACTGCGCGCCGCTACGTGCTGACGCTCATCTTCGTCACCTCGCTGTTCATGCTCTGGGGCGTGGGCGTCACGATGGGCGACATTCTCAACAAGCACTTTCAGGAGGCCCTGGTGCAGCTGTCCATTTTTGGGGCCTACTTCGTGATGGGCTTGCCCGCGGGCTGGTTTATGAAGCGCTTTGGCTACCAGAAAGGCGTGCTGCTCGGGCTGGGCCTCTACGCGGCCGGCGCCTTCCTAATGGTGCCGGCCGCCAATGCCTTGTCGTTTGGCTACCTGCGCCTGGCCTTGTTTGTGCTGGCCTGTGGGCTAGCCACGCTGGAAGCCGTGGCGCACCCTTTTCTCGACGGCCTCGGCGACCTGCACAGCTCCGACCGGCGCATCAACTTTGCCCACGCCATTAATGGCATCGGGGCGGTGTCGGGGCCGCTCATTGGGGGCTATTTTGTACTGCGCGGCACCCACACCAGCGGCGACCTTACGTCGGTGAAGGTGCTCTACGGCCTCATCGGGGCGGTGGTGGGCAGCATTGGGCTGGCATTTTTCTTCGTGAAGGTGCCGCCACTCATCGACGAGCCTACCCTTGGCACCGCGGAAGACCCCACCGACCTTGGGGCCGATAAAAGCCTGTTTCAGCACAAGCATTTTGTCTGGGCCTGCGTGGCGCAGCTCTTCAATACGGCGGCGCAGGGCGGCACCTGGGCCTACTTTATTAACTACGGCACCGACTACATGGGCCTGAAGCCGGGGCCGGCTATCCACGGTTTTTGGCAGGTGGGCACCCTTTTTAGCCGCACCGTGGGCCTCGGGCCCGGCCTGCCGCACCTGGCCAACGACGTAGCCGCCTACTTCTTCTCCCTGAGCCTGGTAGGCATGATGCTGGGGCGCTTTCTGGGCACTTACCTCATGCAGTTTATCGCCCCCAACCGCTTGCTGGCAGCCGTGGCAGTGGCCAACATCGGCATGTGCCTGCTCGTGGCCCAGCACTGGGGCTGGGTGTCGTTTGGAGCACTTATCGGACTCAACTTTTTCTTCAGCATCATGTTTCCTACCATTTACAGCCTGGGCCTCAAAGACCTGGGGCGGCACAAGCAGCTGGCGTCGTCGTTTATCGTGATGGGGGTAGTGGGCGCGGCGCTCTTTCCGCGCTTCGTAATGGGCCCGGTGGCCGATAGCAGCGTAGCCCATGCCTATTACCTGCCCATCATTTGCTACGTGGTGGTATTTTTATTCGGAGCCAAATTCTATAAAGTGGCGCGGAGCTAGCAGCAAGTAAAAGCCCGAAATAACTTTTCGGGCTTTTACTTACCAACCTATGACGTATGTTTGCGTCATAGCTCTTACTAGTGCCATGACTTACGCCAAAACCACCATTTTCACCCAAGAGCAGCAGCAGCTGGCCCGCGTGGCCAAGGCCCTAGCCCACCCGGCGCGGGTAGCCATTATTCAGCTGCTAGCCAGCAAGCAAACCTGCATATCGGGCGATATCGCGGCCGAGCTACCGCTCTCGCGCACTACCGTGTCGCAGCACTTGCAAGGGCTGAAAGCGCTCGATTTGATTCGGGGTGAAATTGATGGGCTGACCATCTGCTACTGCCTCAATACGGACTTGCTACGGCAAGTGCAGCAGCAGTTTACAGCCTTTTTTAGTGCAGCCACTACGAGCCCGGCTTGCGAGCCTACTACTACCTGCACCTGCTAAAATATCCGCCAACTTTTAAGTTGAAGAGCGCATGAAAATCTTTGAAATGAAGCAAGCCTTGGCCGAACTACCGGCCGTTAATTTTCGGTTGCCCAGTGGCGACTACCTACCGGCTCATTTCCACGTGACGGAAGTGGGCCTGGTAACCAAGCACTTCATCGATTGCGGGGGGGTAGAGCGCCGGGAAACGGCAGCTAATTTTCAGCTTTGGGAAGCGGGCGATTACGACCACCGGCTGGCTCCGCAAAAATTTCTGCACATTCTTCAGCTTGCGGAGAAAATTCTAGGGAATGAGGAGCTGAGCATTGAGGTGGAATATCAGCAGGCAACCATCGGCAGGTTCGGGTTAGCTTTCGATGGCACCGATTTTCGGCTGACGCCTATGCACACGGCCTGCCTGGCCCAAGATGCCTGCGGCATTCCGAGCCAGTTTGGGGCGCTGCCGCAGCTGCCAGTAGCCTGCTGCACGCCCGGCGGCGGGTGCTGCTAAGCTTATCCCCTCCGCCGCTCATGACTATCACCTTCTTCTCTGATGTGCACGGCAACCTGGTGGGCTACGTGCCCTTGCCCAACGAATACGCCGCTATGCTTCGGCAAGCTTATTAATTTGCGTTTCGCACTACCTACCCTGGCGCAATGACCATCATCCCTATTACCGCCGCGCACTGGCCTGCCGTGCGCACAATTTATGAGCAGGGCTTAGCTACGGGCCATGCTACCTTTAACACTACCGCGCCCAGCTGGGAAGCCTGGGACGAGAGCCACCTACCCCACGGCCGCCTGGTAGCCGTGGCCGCCCCCGCTGGGCCGGTGCTGGGGTGGGCGGCGCTCTCGCCGGTGTCGAGCCGATGCGTGTACGCGGGCGTGGCCGAGGTCAGCCTCTACGTGGCCGCTGAGGCGCGCGGGCAGGGGGTAGGGCGGCAGCTGCTGGCCGCCCTCGTGGCCGAGGCCGAGCAGCAGGGCCTCTGGACGCTGCAAGCGGGCATTTTCCCGGAGAACACGGCCAGCCTGCGCCTGCATGCCGGGGCGGGCTTCCGCACGGTGGGCCGCCGCGAGCGCATTGGGCAGTTGCATGGCCGCTGGCGCGACACGCTGCTGCTGGAGCGCCGCAGCCTGGTAGTTGGCACCGAAGCCTCGCCGCGCTCTACCACACTGGCCAGCCCTACCCCCTCCCCGGCGCCCACCTCGGCTTAAGGCCAACGGGCTAGGCGCCGCTAGCTCACAAGTAGCTAATTTCCAGCAAAACCGGAAAGCTGTCATCCAACGGCTTTCCGGTTTTTGCTTTGCTGCTCTGGCTGCTGGCTGGGCACGTGCGCCAGCTAATGCGGCGCGTGCTACCCTACCTTAGCCTCGCCTTACGCATTGATAATCAAAACGATTTTATATTTATGAGGTCCTGATAAGCTTGTATACCTACCCTGCGCCGGGCTTCGTACAGCACTCAGTAGCTCGTATATTCAAGACGTTTACACTCTTTTCCCACTCTTTTTCTTTTCTTATGAACGCAGCTGTACTAGATTTTTCGTCACGCCTGCTTGGCAGCCGCTTGCGGCTCGTAGCGCTAGGCTTGGGGCTCAGCCTAATGGCCACATCGGCCTCGGCCCAAACCCCGACTATTTATGGCCTGGGCACCCTGAGCCAGACCATAGCCGCCGGCAGCAATCCGTTTTTCCCGGCGGGGGCGGCGGTGGGCACGCAGGGGCTGGTCGCCATCAATCCCGGTACCGGGGCGGCGGTGCTTACTATGGCCCCAACCCTGATTACGGGGGTAGCGACTGGCCAAACGCTGGTAGGAATGGATTATCGGCCCAACACCGGCCAGCTTTACGCGCTGGGCTACGATGCCAGCCTGACCGCCAACAACGCGCGCCTCTACGTGCTGGCCCCGGCCACGGGGGTAGCAACGCCGGTGGGTCCGGCGGCCATCACGCTGGCCTTGGGCTCGGTAGCTACGCGCATCGGATTCGATTTTAACCCAACCGTTGACCGCATTCGGGTGGAGGGGGGTAGCGGGGCTAATTACCGCCTCAACCCCAGCACCGGTGGCATTGCGGCCACTGATGCCAGCCTTACCTACGCGGCGCCGAACACGGCGCTGGCCCCGAGTATCGCGTCGGTGGCGTATACCAACTCGTACATCGGCAGCACCAGTACTACGCTTTATGCCCTCGACGCGCCCGGCACGGCCAGCGCCAACAACGGCTTTTTGTCGGTGCAAAACCCGCCCAACAGCGGCACGCTGACCAACTCCAAAACCGTGATGCTCGGCAGCTACGGCATCGGCGATGCCGTGGCCCTGAGCGCCGATGTGTACTACAATGCCAGCACCGGCCTCAACGAGGCCTACCTCACGGAGGTAACTATTCGGAACGCCAGTGGCTTGTCGAGCAGCAACTTCTACGCCCTCGACCTGGCTACCGGCGCCGCCACGCTGCGCGGCAACACCGTGCCCGCGTCGGCCCTCACGCCGCTCGACATCCGCGATATCGCCGTCGTTATTGACCCGCCTACCCAGCCTGCGCTCACTGGGCAGCTGCTCTACGGCCTGGCCGGCGGCAACCTGATTTCGTTTGACTCAGGCGCGCCCGGCGTGGTGCGCTCGGCCGTGAATTTTGGCGGTGATTTGCCCACGGGTCAGGCGGTAGTGGGCCTGGATTTTCGGCCCGCCAACGGCCAGCTCTACGCCCTGGGCTACAACGCGGCGCTCACCGCTGCCAACGCTAATCTCTACTCCGTAAACCTGACCACCGGCGCCCTGACTACGGTGGGCACCACGGCCCTCAGCTTGGCCCTGGGCACGACCACTGACCGGGTAGGCTTCGACGTTAACCCCACCGCGGACCGCATCCGGGTGGTGAGCACTACCGGCGCCAACTACCGCCTCAACCCCATCGATGGCACCCTCTCCTTTACCGAT
This sequence comes from uncultured Hymenobacter sp., assembly GCA_937871705.1. Lineage (GTDB taxonomy): Bacteria > Bacteroidota > Bacteroidia > Cytophagales > Hymenobacteraceae > Hymenobacter. The sequence goes on along the minus strand of CALMOO010000541.1, from coordinate 8,036 downwards.
GGCAACCTAACCAGCGGGCCCCGCATCAGCGCCGCCGCTTACACCAACAGCGGCAGCCCGGCCAATGCCACCCTGCTTTATGACTACGACGCGGCGGCTGGCCAGCTCTACCTCCAGAACCCGCCCGACGATGGCACCCTCACGGCGGTGGGTGCCGCCGCGGGCCTTACCAGCACCGATGGCGCCGAGTTTGACATTTATAACGCGCCCGGCACCACTACCAATACCGCTTTCCTGGCGCTCTCGCCGGGCGGCTCGCCTACCCTGCCCAGCTTCGACAACCTGTATACCGTTGACCTGACGACGGGCGCCGTTGCCTCCGTGGGCCGCATTGGCCTGGGCACCAACCTGTCGGGGCTGGCCTCGCTCACGCAAGCCCTGCTGGCGACGGTGCCGGCCGCTCTCAGCCAGCAAGTTGGCGTGTACCCAAACCCGACGCGGGGCGCGGTGCAGGTGAGCCTACCCCCCACTTTGGGCCGCCAGGCCACCGAAGCTAGCCTCGTGAACAGCCTGGGCCAGTGCGTGCTGCGCACGGCGCTGCCCGCCAGTTCGGCCGCGCAGCTGCTACCATTGCCGGGCGTGGTGCGGGGCGTGTACACGCTACGCCTGCTCACGAGCGAAGGCACCGTTAGCAAGCGCCTCGTTGTCGAATAAAGCCTGGCCCGGGGCAAGCGCTGGCGCATGGCTGCCACTGGCTTGCGCCGGCCCTACCCCCCTCGGCGGGCCCCAACCCTCGGCCTACCAGTTGTATGAAGCCGAAATGAAGAGCTAACGTATTCGTTGTCTGCAGCCAGCCGGCTGCACCCTCGACCCAATATTTTCCGTTAAACCGGGAAGCTAGTGATTGCTAGCTTCCCGGTTTTTTCATTTTACGGCCTTCCCTTTACGCCGCACCCTTTAAACTCCTCTATGGAAACTCAATTTCTGTTCGCCACGGGCATCGAAAACAGCAACCCCACTATTCAAAACGGCAAGCTGCGCGTGGATGAAATGGAAAAATGCGGCCACTACAAGTACTGGAAAAAGGATTTTGATTTGGTTGAGGAGTTGGGTATCCGCTTTCTGCGCTACGGGCCGCCCATCCACACCACTTGGCTGGGGGTAGGCAAGTACGACTGGTCATTTGCCGACGAGACTTTTCGGGACCTGCTCCGCCGCAACATCATGCCCATCGTAGACCTGTGCCACTTTGGGGTGCCCGACTGGCTGGGCAATTTTCAGAACCTCGATTTTGCGCCGCTTTTCGCCGATTATGCCAAGGCGTTTGCTCAGCGCTTTCCGTGGGTGCAGCTCTACACGCCGGTCAACGAAATGTACATCTGCGCCGAGTTTTCGGGCCTTTTTGGCTGGTGGAACGAGCAGCTCAGCAGCGACCTGGCCTTCGTAACGGCCCTCAAAAACGTGGTGAAAGCCAACGTACTGGCTATGCAGGCCATTCTGGAAGTGCGGCCCGATGCGCTCTTCATCCAGAGCGAGTCGAGCGAATACTTTCACGCCGAAAACCCGGCCGCCATCAAGCCGGCCGAGCTCATGAACGCCAAGCGCTTCCTGTCTTTAGACCTGAACTACGGCCGGCGCGTCGACTCCGAAATGTATGAGTACCTGATGGATAACGGCATGACCCGCGATGAGTATCACTTTTTCCTGGGCAACAGCCTCAAGCATCAGTGCATCATGGGCAACGACTACTACTACACCAATGAGCACCGCGTGCGCGCCGACGGCAGTACCCAGGCATCGGGCGAAGTGTTTGGCTACCACGTTATTACTACGCAGTATCACGACCGCTACCGCCTACCCGTCATGCACACCGAAACCAACCGCTGGCAGGGCCCCAACGGCGACGAGGCCGTGCTCTGGCTCTGGAAGGAATGGGCCAACGTGCTGCGCGTGCGCAACGATGGCGTGCCCATTGTGGGCTTTACTTGGTACTCGCTCACCGACCAGGTGGACTGGGACTCGGCCCTGCGCGAAAACAACGGCAACCTCAACCCACTGGGCCTCTACGACTTGGACCGCAATATCCGGCCCGTGGGCACGGCCTACAAGCAGCTCATCGAAGACTGGCGCCAAGTGCTGCCCGCCCAAAGCATGTGCCTGCAAATACCGCTGGTGCTACCCAGCGAAGCCAACCAGCCCTGGGCCAAGCAGCAGCAGGTCAACGCCAAGCGCATCCGCCGCAATCCATCCACCGCCACCGTCAACTCTACCCCCCCGGAACTGCACTAGGGCCGAAGGTCTGTCCTTGCTTCGCAGACTCGCAAGGACAGGCGTTTTCTTACTCGTACTTTCTAACTCCTAAATTTCATGTCGCGTTTTCA
>CALMOO010000541.1:0-5705 GCA_937871705.1 uncultured Hymenobacter sp. | reverse complement strand
GTCATCATCACAGGCGGAGCCAGCGGTATTGGCTTGGCCATCGCCAAGCGCCTGGCCTCGGAAGGCGCCCGCATTGTGCTGGCCGACATCAACCAGGCGGCCCTCGATGCCGCCGTGCCGCAGGTGCAGCAAGCCGGCTCGCCGGGTGTGTGGCCCAGCGTCTGCAACGTGGCCGACGAGAACCAGGTAATCGCTACGGTGCAGGGCGCGCTGGCCCAGTACGGCCGCCTCGATGTGATTGTCAACAACGCGGGCCTGATGCAATTTAAGGCGCTGGAGCAGCTCACCGGCGACGACTGGCTACGCATTCTGAACGTGGATTTGCTCGGCGCCTTTTACTTCACCAAGCAAGCCTTTCTGCACATGAAGCCCGGCGGCAACGTGGTGAACGTAGCCAGCATCCACGCCGTCGAAACCGAGCCGCTCGTGGCGCCCTACGCGGCTGCCAAAGCGGCCGTGCTGTCGCTCACGCGCTCCTCGGCCATTGAGGGCAAGCCCAAAGGCCTGCGCATCAACGCGGTGCTGCCCGGCGCTATCGACACGCCCATGCTCTGGGACAACCCCAACGTGAAGTCAGGGGTCGAAAAAATCAACCCCAGCGACGTCGGCAAGCCCGAAGACGTGGCCGCCACCATCGCCTACCTGGCCTCAGACGATGCGGCCTTCGTGCAAGGCGCCGAGGTGCGCGTTGACGGGGGTAGGCTGGATAATTTATAGAACCTATTGTCGCCATCAGGAATCGCGTTCCCTACCCCTCTTCAGAACGAAGACTTCCGGTGACGCACGGCGGGGTCCATTGCCCTGCTTTACTTTGCTGCATGAAGCACCTTCTGCTGGCCTTGGCCATAGCCGCTCCTCTTTCGGCCCTGGCCCAAACCGAAAACCTCGTTCAGTACGCACACCCGCTCGTTGGCACGGCCAAAATGGGGCACACCTACCCCGGCGCCACGGTGCCGTTCGGCTCGGTGCAGCTCTCGCCCGATACCGACACGCTCAGCTACGAGCAGGACGGCAAGTATAACCCCGGCATCTACTCGTACTGCGCTGGTTATCAGTATGCCGATAAGACTATTGTGGGTTTTAGCCATACGCACTTTAGCGGCACGGGGCACTCCGATTTGGGCGATTTTCTGGTAATGCCCACCACTGGCCCGCTCCAGCTTAACCCCGGCACGGCCGACCGGCCCCAGAGTGGCTACCGCTCGGCCTACTCGCACCAGACCGAAGTGGCCGAGCCAGCTTACTACAAAGTGCGCCTCGCCGACCACGACATCCTGGCCGAGCTGACCGCCACGACCCGGGTAGGGATTCACCAGTACACCTTCCCAAAGGCCGACGACGCCCACGTCATCCTCGACTTGATGGCCGGGATTTATAACTACCCCGACAAAAACGTGTGGACCTTCGTGCGCGTCGAAAACGATTCGCTCGTGACCGGCTACCGCCAAACCGCCGGCTGGGGCCGCACCCGCACGGTGTACTTCGCGCTGAGCTTTTCCAAGCCGTTCAAGAAGTACGGCAGCCGCAACTACGACAAAAAAGAGGCTTACCGCGGCTTCTGGGGCCGCTTCGACCAGGCCCACAATTGGCCCGACCTGGCTGGTCGCCAGCTGCGCCTGCACTTCGACTTTGGCAGCACTCAGGCCGGCGACAAAATCAAGCTCAAGATGGCCCTTTCGCCCGTGAGCACAGCCGGCGCGCTCGCCAACCTGCGCGCCGAGGCACCGGGCTGGAGCTTTGAGGACTACAAGCGCCAGGGCCAGGCGCAGTGGCAGCAGGAGCTGAGCAAAATCACCATCACCTCGCCGCGCCGGGTCGATAAGGAGAACTTCTACACGGCCATGTACCACGCCTTTACGGGCACCACCATCTACCAGGACGTGGACGGTCAATACCGCGGCCTCGACCAAAATACGCACACTGCCAAGGACTTTATTAACTACACGAGCTTCTCGCTCTGGGATACCTACCGGGCGCTGCACCCACTTTACAACCTGGTGCAGCCCAAGCGCAACTCAGATATGGCGCAGAGCATGCTCGCCCACTTCGACCAAAGCGCCGAGCACATGCTGCCCGTGTGGGCCCACTACGCCAACGAAAACTGGTGCATGATTGGCTACCACTCGGTGCCGGTGCTCTGCGACGCCATCGTGCTCGGCAACGCCCCCTTCGACCAAAACCACGCCCTCGACGCCTGCGTGACTACCGCTCGGCAGCGCTGGTACGACGGCCTGGGCATGTACATGGATAAGGGCTACGTGCCCGAGGATAAAAACGGCGCCTCGGTTTCGAAAACCCTGGAATACGCCTTCGACGACTACTGCATTGCGCAGGCCGCGCAGAAGCTAGGCCGCGCCGATATTGAAAAGGAATTCCGCCAGCGCGCCACCAACTGGCAGAACGTGTACGACGCCCGCATCGGCTTCATGCGCCCGCGCTCCAACGACGGCTCGTTCCGCGCCAAGTTCGACGTGCTCACCACCAGCGACCCCGGCTACATCGAGGGCAACGCCTGGAACTACAGCCTTTACGTACCCCACGACCCGGCCGGGCTCATCGCCAAGATGGGGGGTAGCAAGCGCTTCGTACCCCACCTCGATTCGCTGTTCACCATGAACCTGCCCGACAAGTTCTTCGCCGAAACCGAGGACATCACCCGCGACGGCATCATCGGCAACTACGTGCACGGCAACGAGCCCGCTCACCACGTCGCCTACCTCTACAACTGGACCGCCCAGCCCTGGAAAACCCAGCCGCGCATCCGCATGATTCTGAACAAGATGTACCACCAAGGCCCCGACGGCCTCGGCGGCAATGACGACTGCGGCCAGATGAGCGCCTGGTACATTTTCTCGGCCCTGGGCTTCTACCCCGTCGCCCCCGCTTCGGGCGAGTACGCGCTCGGCAGCCCCGCCGTGCACAGCGCCGTGCTGCAACTCGGCAATGGCAAAACCTTCACCGTTACAGCTAAAAACCAGAGCGAGAAGAACGTCTACGTGCAGTCAGTTAAGCTCAATGGCAAGCTGCTGACGCGGCCGTTTCTGCCCGTGAGCGAGGTGCGCCAGGGTGGCACATTGGAATTTGTAATGGGGGGTAAGCCCGCGAAGAAGTAAGCGACCTGTAATTCACCTAGGGACTCCATTGGTACTCGTCGGCAGCTGCCAAATAGCGTAGCGAATTTTACTCTTGCTTTTCGGCAACTGCTTAAGCTCACATGCAAGTCTATAATCTTCCCTACGACCTGCTGCCGGATGCTGGCCCTGCGGAGGTCATTATTCGACGCTACGAGTCGGCGCAGGATACCGTTCGGAACCGGATTGTGCTGCACTACAATATGCTCAACCTGCTGCTCGACGGCCGCAAGACCATCGTGCAGGCCACTGGCACGACCACAGTGTATCAGGATGAGATTCTATTGCTGACCTCCGGCAACTGCCTCACCAGTGAGATTTTGTCTGATGCGGGTCGGTTTCGCAGTATTATTATTTACTTCAGCAACGCCGTGCTAGCTGATTTTTACGTCCGGCACGCAGCCCTTCTGCAGCCTTCTGCTTCGGGTGGCGCGGGCCGGCCGTTGGCTACGTTCGCCAAAGACGCCTTTATTCGTAACTGCATAGAGTCGCTGCTGCTGCTACTGGACGCCCCTGCTGCCCTACCCCCCGTCATCCAGCGCCTAAAGCTTGAAGAGTTGCTTTTGTACTTGCTGCATACCGCCCCAGCTGCGTTGCGTGCGCTTCAGCTCAGTCCCCACTCCGAGCCGTCGGCTCTTGAGCTACGCAAGGTGATAGAAACGCACGTGCATCAGCCGGTTACGGTGCCTGAGCTGGCTTTTCTCTGCCACATGAGCGTTTCGACGTTTCAGCGGAAGTTTGCCGCCATCTACGGGCTTTCGCCGCAGAAGTGGCTGCTGCAGCAACGAATGCAGCGGGCCGCCACGCTGCTACACGGCCAGCTAATGCCCGGCGAAGTGTACCAGCAGGTGGGCTACGAAAGCCATTCTAGCTTTTCGGAGGCTTTTAGGAAGCATTTTGGCGTAGTCCCTAGCGCCTTCAAGCACCAGTTAGCGCCTGTTGTTGCGTAAAGGTGTAAATCTTAGCAAAATATGCTAAAGGCCGTCATGCTGCGCTTGCCGAAGCATGACGGCCTTTTTTCGCTTTTCCGTTTAAGTTTTTTGACTACTCACGCGCTTGACCAACCAGCAACAGCTTTTGACTGAGCGGCGCTAACTGCTCCGCCCGGCAGCCGGCCAATTTTGCAACATCATTTCTCACAATCAAGATGTTGCACGCATGAGCACGCAAACCGACCTCAACAAAGCCATTGTCCGCCGCTTCAATCACGAAGGCATTGCCCAAGGCAATGCCGATACGCTAAACGAACTGCTGGCCCCCACTTCATCAACCGCTCTGCGCCCGCTGGCCAGGAAAATGGCCCGCAGAGCATGCTGTACTTCTTCCTACACATCCTGCAGCCCGCCTTTACCGACCTGCAAGTGGAGATTTACGACCAGGTGGCCGAGGGCGACCAAGTTACCACCCGCAAGGCTATCAAAGGCCAGCACACCGGCGAGCTGCTGGGCGTGGCTCCTACGCATCGGGCGGTTACCATCAACGTTATCGATATCTACCACCTGCGCGAAGGCAAACTAGTAGAGCATTGGGGCATTACGACCCTGCCCACCGTATTAGCAGAGCTGGCTGCCAGCTAAGCCAGTGCACTTGCCAGACTTAGAGTAGTAAAACTGCTTTTCACATTGATTGAGCCTTAGCTGACAGCTCTTAACATATAGCCTGGGTTAGCCGGCATTGCCTTGACTAACAGCAAGTCGTAAGTAGCTGCGGCTATCTTCAGCAAGATTAGCGTAAAAATCGGCGGTCATTGCGAGCGTAACGCAGCAGTGACCGCCGATTTTTGCGTTGATTCTTGTATCTGCTTTCCTACTTACTCCGGCTATGCCCTACCCCCCTCTGCGCGTCTTGGTTGTCGGCTGCGGCAACATGGGAGCTTCTCACGCCACGGCCTACCACATCCTCGATGGCTTTGAGTTAGTCGGGCTCGTCTCGACCGGGCAAAGCAAGCACGTGCTCAACGCCGAACTAGGCGGTGGGTACGCCGTTTTTGAGGACTACGCCGAAGCGCTGCAACGCACCCGGCCCGATGCGGTGTGCATCTCGACCTACCCCGATACGCACGAGGACTTTGCGGTGCGGGCGCTCGAAGCAGGGTGCCACGTGTTTCTTGAAAAGCCGCTGGCTACTACCCTGGCCGGGGCCGAGCGCGTAGTCGCGGCGGCGCGGCAGGCGGGCAAGCAGCTACTAGTAGGCTACATTTTGCGGGTGCATCCGTCGTGGGCGCGGTTTGTGGAAGAAGCCCAGCAGCTGGGCAAGCCGCTGGTGATGCGCCTGAACCTAAACCAGCAAAGCCACGGGCAGATGTGGACCGTGCACCGCAACCTGCTAAAATCGCTCAGCCCGATTGTGGACTGCGGCGTGCACTACCTCGACGTGATGTGCCAGATGACGCGCGCCCGGCCCGTGTGGGTGTCGGCCATCGGGGCCCGCCTCACCGAGGACATGCCGGCCAACCAGTACAACTATGGCCAGCTGCAAATTCGCTTTGCCGACGGCTCGGTGGGCTGGTACGAAGCCGGGTGGGGGCCGATGATGAGCGAAACGGCGTTTTTCGTGAAGGACGTGATCGGCCCG
>CALMOO010000540.1:2180-2397 GCA_937871705.1 uncultured Hymenobacter sp. | reverse complement strand
GAGGCGCTTGGCAGCGTCGAGGGTCATCCAGCCTTCGAGGGCCACTTTGCTGGCGCCGTGGTCGGACGTCTGGGGGTGCAACTTGGCACCACCGTTGCTGCTTTGCACCACGGTCCAGGGGTAGGAGGCGGGCTTGGTATCATGAATGATGAGCAGGCCGGTGGCGCCGTGGCGGGCGGCCTCTTTGTACTTGTAGCCCCAGCGGCCGTAGTAGGTC
>CALMOO010000540.1:0-2170 GCA_937871705.1 uncultured Hymenobacter sp. | reverse complement strand
GGTCATGGCCTTGCCCTTAAACATGGTGGTGTCGTTGCCCGCATTGCCGGGGTCGTTGATAAGCACCACCACGGTTTTGCCTTTCACGTCGAGGCCAGCGTAGTCGTCCCACTTATACTCGGGCGCCGTCACGCCGTAGCCGGCAAATACGAGCGGCGAATTCTTGATTTCGACCGTGGGCTTCTCCCGCTCGGTCAGAAACATGTAGTCGGTGCGATACTTCAGCGTCAGGCTCTTGCCGTTGCCTGCGATGGTAGCTATCGAATCAGGCTTGCCAGCAATCTCCACCAGCGGCACCGCCTGAAAGTAGCTGCCATTGGCCCCCGGCTGCAAGCCCAGCTTCTTAAACTCACTGGCCAGGTAGTTGGTCGCCTTTTCCTCGCCCGGCGTAAACGGCCGCCGCCCCTGAAACGCATCCGAGGACAGCACCTTGATATGCTGCGCAATGAGCGCCGGTGTGATGCCATCGTTGGGGGTAGGCACACTGGCCGTGTCGGTAGGGGCGGCTTCAGTAGGCTGGCCGCCAGCAGCCGTTTCAGCGGAGGTAGAAGACTGGCCCTGGCAGCCTGCCAGCAGTAGGCCCGCCGTAACTGGGGCAAGCCAGTGGCGCAAGGATGAAAAATGCATAGGTGGTAATGAGGAGTGAAGCGCAACGAGTGCAACTGCGAATGTAGCGGCCGGAAGGTGGTGAAAACCTGTAGCCCAGCGGTGAGCGCCCCAGCAAGGTCAAACTCTACATAAACATGTGCTTTTGCATCGTTGTGCTAGCCGCCTCCGCAACCATTGGCAGCGAATGAGATAACACCGTTCTCCCTACCCCCGTAAAAAGCAGGAACCTACCTTAAACCTGATTTCACTCATGAGCGATAACCAACCGAGCGGCACCCTGGGTGGCATGATTTCCAGCTTGTTCCGTAGCAAAACCAATGACGACGGCACGACCGGCGGCCTCACGTCTACGCACAAAGTACTGAGCGGCGCCCTGCTAGCTGCTGATGCCGCCTACCTCTACAAGCGCGCCAAAGGCAAGCAAGCCGCCATCACCAATAGCTAGGTAGTTGCTAACAAAGCAGCTTCCATAAGTAGAAAGCCACGGTTCGCACCGTGGCTTTTTTATTGGCTATGGAAAGCTTAAGGAGTGGCCGTTTTGTAGGCATTTTCTATTCAGAGTACAGCAATTTGACCCTGTAAAATTTGAGGTATGAAGTCAAATGTAAGTGTAATATAAAGTGCTGTAAGTAAGTACCTTGGTTATTAAATTATGCTTACAACAATAGATTTATAAAGTCTAATGAAGATGAAAATCAGCTTTATTAGCCCTAAGGCAGCGCAATACTTTTGAGTCATACTTCAAGCCCAACCAACCATGTCACCTGATGCTGTTACTACCGCTCGCCCCTCCGCCGCCTTTATCGCCGCCGCCTGGTTTGCCCTGCTCATGGGTATGGGTGGTTTCATCGTTGGCCTCTGGAATGCCACGATGGCGCTCAATGAAAAAGGCTACTACTTCACCGTGCTGATGTTCGGCCTGTTTGCTGCCATCTCACTGCAAAAAACCGTGCGCGACCAAATCGAAAAAATACCGGTTACCGGCCTCTACTACGGTCTAGCGTGGTTTGCCACGCTGCTGGCCATCTTGCTGCTGCTCGTCGGGCTCTGGAACGCTACCCTCACGCTCAGCGAAAAAGGCTTCTACGCCATGGCCTTTCTGCTAGGGCTATTTGGGGCTATTGCTGTGCAGAAAAACACGCGCGATATGCGTCTAGTGCCGAGTAGCTTAGCTGCGCCTACTGATAATGAATAGCAATAACCCTTGCTAATCACGCCTATTTATCAGGAATGTGCAAAGCAAAAAAGCCACGGCGTGAGCCGTGGCTTTTTTGCTTTGTTGTTCGGCAGTGGTCGCCACTCCGCTCACAGCCGCACTACATCGCCGGTGCGGACGCTTTCGTCGCAGGCCAAGGCAATGCGGAGGCTGTTGACGGCGTCGGCGAGGTGCTCGCTGAGGTCGAGCTGGTCGTGAATGGCTTGTAAAAACCAGCGCTGCTCGCGGTTGCAGAGTTCCTGGTGGTCGGGCTCATCGGTGAGGTCAATCCAGGTATCGGGCTTCGCAAAAGCGCCTTCGGCGGTCAGCTGGGCGTGGTGGATGCGCAGCGCCTCGGTTTGGGTG
>CALMOO010000539.1:1401-4981 GCA_937871705.1 uncultured Hymenobacter sp. | reverse complement strand
TCGCTGAAGCTCTGGTCCGGCTGCCCGGCATTGAGGTGCAGGTCGCGCACCATTTGGGTGCTCAGGTGCTCGGCGCGGGCCTCCACGGCGGGGTTGAGGCGCGGGCTGGGCTGGGTTTTGTCCTGGGCCATGACGTTGGGCCGGCCAAGGGGGGTAGGAACTTGCTGGGCAAAAGCTGCTGGGGCGAAGGCCAAGAACAGCGCGGCAAACGTGGGCTTCAGTATCATAGATGAAATTCAGAGGTTTTCCAATAGCCAAATAGTGCGCCAAGCTGCACTTGGCGCGCTACCTGCCCAACTTAACGAAGAAGACCACGCCTAGGTTGAGCAGCATTGGAGAACGCAGGGAATTTGCAAAAAGCTTCAGCCAAGGGGGCTAGAAGGTATTCTTCCACATCATACTCTCGACTGGCCGGTCGGTGCGCTCGTTGTATTTAGCCGATTGCTTGTGGTTGTAAAAAGTTTGCACGTCGCCCTGCAAGGTGAAGTAGATGAGTTGCCCAATGGGCATGCCCGGGTACACGCGCACGGGCATCGAAACGCTGATTTCCAGCGTCCAATGGTTGCAGAAACCCACATCGCCCTTGCCGGCCGTAGCGTGAATATCGATGCCCAGGCGCCCGACGCTGCTCTTGCCTTCGAGGAAGGGCACGTGGGCGTGGGTTTCGGTGTATTCTTCCGTCACGCCCAGGTAGAGCACGCCCGGCTGAAGTACAAAGCCTTCTTCGGCCGACATCTCGAAGGTGGTAATCTTGTTGTGGCGGCGCGCATCCAGCACAAAGTCGTCGTACGTAGCCAGGTAGCGGCCCAGGTGCACATCGTAGGAGTTGGTGCCGAGGCAATTAGGGTCGTAGGGCTCCACTACGATGGTGCCGCGCTCCATTTCGGCGCGAATTTGCAGGTCGGTCAGAATCACTTGGTAATCGTTTTTAAAAAGCTCCGCAGCTAATAGGTGCGAAGTTGGGCAGTAAGAATAAGGAACGCTGAATTAGCGCGGGTAGGTGGGCTCGTCGTAGTTGTCGGCGGGCAGCTCGCCGGTGGCCGGGCCACGCAGGCGGCTGAAGAAGCTCGGGCCGCGCGGCTCCGCATCCGAATCGTGGGGGTCGGTGGGGGGGTAGGGACCCTGGCCAGCGTCGGCTTCTTCAAACTCACGCACGCGCCGGCGTAAGCGGCGCAGCTCGGGCAGCACGCTAAATAAGCCAAAGCTGAGCAAGCCAAACGAACCTAGGCTCAGCAGCAGGGTGGCGTAGCCTACCCAGCCGGGGCCGGCCCCCGCGGGGGGGGTAGGGCCGTCGGGGCTGCGCAGCTCAGGCTCGTTGGTGGTAGCAGGGGCGGGAGCATCGGCCGCCGCGGGCCCGTTGGTGGTGAGCGGCGCCGAGGCTACGGGTGGCTCGGTTTCGGCATCGGCGGCTGGTATAGTCGTGGCCCCGGCCGCCTCGCCGCTGGCATTGAACTTCGCGGTAGCCTGCTTGATGAGGCGCTGCTCGGCCCGAATGAGCGCCGACTTCTCATCGCGCGGCAGCGCCCGAATGAAAAACTCGAAGTTGCGGTCGCGCAGCACGCCGTTCAGTTGCTTCTCAAACTCGGCCTGGCTGAGCGCGCCGCCGCCAAAGCGCAGCTTAAAGCGCTCGGCCACCCCATTGTAGTTGAGAAATGATTTTTGCAGTTCGGCGTTGTTCTCAAAATTGGTAAACTGCCGCCGGGCCGCGGCAGTACGCAGGTTTTCGGGAAATTTCTGCCGCGTAAAGTGCTTGTCATACACCGTTTCGAAGGTCCGAAAATTCAGCTCATCAATGGTACGGTCAAACAGCTGCTTGTTGGCCTGCGCGGGCGTTTCGGGCTGCGCCAAGCTGGGGAAGGAAACAAGCACAAGCAACAGTAATTGCAACAGATAGCGCATAAGGCAGAAGGTAGGGGGTAGGGACGAGAAAGACTAAGCCGAGAGCCCGTGCGCCTCGATGAGCGATTCGCGGCAGGCTACCAAGTACTTGTCCACCAGCTCATCGGTGATAGCCGTTGAAATGAACAGCGCCTCAAATTGCGAAGGCGCCAGGTAGATGCCGCGGTTCAGCATGCCGTGAAAGTAGCGCCCGAAGGCGGGTAGGTCGGCCTGCTTGGCGTCCTCCAGGTTGTTTACCGGCGCCGCGGTGAAGAACAAGCTGAACATGGAGCCCACCTGGTTAACGGTGTAGTTCAAGCCCAGCTCTTTGGCAATCTGCCGCGTGCCGTCGGCCAGGCGGGTAGTCGTGGCGTTGAGCTGCTCGTACACCTCGGGGTGCTCGTGCAGGTAGCGCAGCTGCGCCATGCCGGCGGCGGTGGCCAGCGGGTTGCCCGAGAGCGTGCCGGCCTGGTACACCTTGCCGGCCGGCGCCACTTGGTTCATAATATCGGCCCGGCCGCCATAGGCACCCACCGGCAAGCCGCCGCCGATGATTTTGCCCAGCGTCGTCATGTCCGGCACCACGCCGTAGAGCTCCTGCGCGCCGCCCGGCGCCAGGCGAAAGCCCGTCATCACCTCGTCGAATATCAGCACGATGCCGTGCTCGGTGCACAGCGCCCGCAAGCCAGCCAGGAAGCCCGCGGCGGGCTCTACTAGGCCCATATTGCCCACCACCGGCTCGATGATAATGGCCGCCAGTTGGTCGGGATTGGCGGCGATGGCGGCCTTCACAGCATCGAGGTCGTTGTAGGGCACCGTAAGCGTATCCTGCGCTACCCCCTGCGTCACGCCCGGCGAGTCGGGCGCGCCCAGCGTGAGCGCGCCGCTGCCCGCCGCGATGAGAAACGCGTCGCCGTGGCCGTGGTAGCAGCCCTCAAACTTGAGGATTTTGGCGCGGCCGGTGTAGCCCCGCGCCACGCGCACGGCCGACATCGTAGCCTCGGTGCCCGAGTTGACCAGCCGCACTTTCTCCACGCTCGGTACCATCGCAATGAGCAGCTCAGCCAGCTCAACTTCGCGGCGAGTGGGCGCTCCGAAGGACAGCGAGTGGGGTAGGGCTGCCCGCACGGCGTCGAGCACCACGGCAGGAGCGTGGCCGAGTATCATCGGGCCCCAGGAATTGATAAAGTCAACATACTGGTTGCCATCTACATCAGGGAGCCAGGCGCCCTGGGCCGACTGCATGAAAATAGGCGTGCCGCCCACAGAGCGGAAAGCCCGCACCGGCGAGTTAACGCCGCCCGGAATCAGTTCTTGAGCTTGGGCAAACAGGTTTTGAGAAGTAGTCATAGTTACTTAGCTGTTAGCTAATTCATTATTGGCAGAATAAAAGTTAGCAGCCTAGGGCTTAAAACAAGCTGCTCGCTAGTAGTTAAAACATGGAACCTCACCGTACCAGTTGAAATTCCAGGTTGCTGAGCTTCACGATGGGTACGACCTGATTGTCGTGGGCGCCGCCGGGGTAGGCGAGGCCCTCATAAACAGCGCCGGGTAGGGGTGGCGCCGTAGCTAGCCCGCCCTGGAAAGTGGGCCCAAACTGCTGAAGCGCATTGCCAAAGAATAATAGCAACTCAAAGCCTTGACTAGCATAGCCCGAGGGGGGTAGGTTTTGCTTGGCCAAGTACAGCTGGCGGAAGCGGCG
>CALMOO010000539.1:0-1391 GCA_937871705.1 uncultured Hymenobacter sp. | reverse complement strand
GCTCATCCACATATTTGGGGTGGTAATAATACACGCCGGCGCTGCCCAACTGGCCCAGGCCCAGGCTAGGGTTATCGAGCCAGGTGCCGGGCGCTAGCAGCGCCGGGCGGGTGGCCCCCGGCACAGCCGCCAAGGCGGCAAAGGCCGATGGACCCGCCAGCCGATTGTCGGAAGCTATCACTAAATGACTGGCCGTACCCAGGTCGAGGCCCGCGAAGGCGGCCGACAAGCTGGTCGCATCGCTGGGGCGAAAGGCGCGCGAGGCCAGTATTTTGCCTCCTGCCGCTTCGTAGGCCGCCTGGTAGGCCAGGGCAAAGTCGTTGTCATCCTTGGCGTCTTCGTGCAGCAGCACGGCCGGGCGGCCGGTGCCAAAGGCCGTGGCCGCGAACTGCGCCGCCAGCCTACCCTGCGTAGCTGCGCTGGGCGCGTAGAGGTAATGGTAAGCATTATCAGTCACCAAATCCAGGTCTTGCGAGAGCGGGTTGATGCAGATAATCTGGTGCTCGCGGGCGTAGCGGGCCAGCAGCTTGGCGCCCGATTTGTACACCGGCCCCACGAGCATATCCATGCCAGCCAGCTCAGGTAGCGCCAGCACTGCCTTGAGCGTCAGCGTGTCGGCACCCGTGTCGTAGGCAAAAAGCTGCACCGGGTGGCCCGCCCGCTGCAGCGAGTCCTGGGCCAGGCGCAGACCGGCGTACAGGTCCGTCACGAACTGATTTTTGCGCTGCGTTTGCCAGCTATTGTCTTGCAGCTCAAAGGGCAGCAGCACGCCGATATTGTACCCGTTCTTGCGGGGTAGGGCCTTGGGCAGGGCCGGCGCGCTGGCCAACGCAGCCGTGTAGTGGTTGCGGTCGAGCTTGAATTGGGTAACTAACGCGTCGAGCTGCTGGCGGTCAGCGTCGTTGAGCGAGCCGCTGCTCAGCAGGAAATCGGCGTAAAGCCGGCCTATCAGCTTGCTTTGGGGGTAGCGCTTTTGCAGGCGTTGCCAGGTGGCGCGGTCCTTCAGCTTGGTCAGATAAGTGGTTTGCATGCCTTCGCGCAACGGCCCATATTGCTCGGCGGGCAGCTGGCCCAGCGTGCGCAGCGCCGTGTCGTAGTCGCCCTGCTCAAACGATACCTGACCCTGCAAATACAGTACTTCATTGAGGCCCGCGTAGGTTGGGTACTGGCTCCGAACCATATTAAGCATTTGCTCAGCCTCGGCCCACTGGCCTAGGCGCGTGGCCGCCACGGCAAACAGGTAGGCCGCATCGGGCGCTTGCGCAAAGTGGTTGATGGGCTGCGCCAAGGGCTCCAACTCCTGCATGGCCACGGCGTAGTGGCCCTGGTCGAGCTGCGTCTTGCCGGTGCGATACTTCGTCTGCTGGCCCTGAGCCGCGGCAGCTAAGCTC
>CALMOO010000538.1 GCA_937871705.1 uncultured Hymenobacter sp. | reverse complement strand
AATCTGACCCGCTGGCAGGCGCGGAAATACGTGTTGGCCCAACACCTCAGCCGGCGCTGGGTTTTCGAGCACGCCGTCTTTTATCATCAGTGAGGCGCCACCGGGCAGCAGCTCTTCGCCGGGTTGAAACAGCAGCTTCACCGTGCCGGCAAATTCGCCGCGCAGCTCCGTCAGCAGCCGGGCCGCGCCGAGTAGGCAGGTCGTGTGCACATCGTGGCCGCAGGCGTGCATCACACCCGGGTTAGTGGATTTGTAAGGCACATCGCTCAGCTCTTGAATGGGCAGCGCGTCCATATCGCCGCGCAGGGCCACCACCGGTCCACCCGGCCGCCCTTCTATCAGGGCCACTACCCCGGTACCAGCCACTGAGTAGGGCGCAAGGCCCATATCCTGAAGCTGCTTAGTTACGAAAGCGGCCGTTTGCGTTTCTTTAAACGACAGCTCGGGGTTGGCGTGCAAGTGGCGGCGCAGGGCCGACAGGTCGGGCGCAAGCGCGGCAGCGCGGGTTTTTAGTAAGTCGAGCATACTTAAAAAACGGAGTGGCACTCCGTTTTTGGGCAAATAACTTCTTCAACGAGAAACGGAGTGCCACTCCGTTTTACACATTACGGTACTTTGTTTATCAATACCTGCATGGGCTCCAGCTCGGCCTTGGGCACAAACTGCCGCACCCGCACCAGGCCACGGGCCGCTTCCAGCTTGGTCAAATAGTCGCCGACGTAGAGGCGGTAGACCGGCTGTTTGAAGGTGATATAATCCGTTTCGTCTGGGTAACGGGAGATAATCTGCCGGCGAATGTTCATCACCTGGTCGCGCTCCAAGCCGAGATACACCCGGATGCGGTAGCCGCTGGTGTACTTCACATTCTGGTTGGTAAAGGCTTGGTCGCGCAGGCGCTGCTCTAGCTGGGCGTTGGCATGGTTGGTGGGGGTAGGCGCGGCTTTAGGCAGCAAGGCAGCTGGGGCAGCTGGTTTCGCAACAGTAGTGCCGGCGGGGGTAGCAGCTGGCAAGGCAAACACTGGCCGGTACTTGGTCAGGTCCTCGGCCGGTATGGTGGGGGCGGCACCCGCCGGCTTGCGCGTGGTATCGACCGGCGTTTGGGCGCGGGCAGTGGGCGCCGCCGGACCCGAAGCCGCACAAGCCGCCAGCAGCGTTAAACTCAGAACCAACACCGTATTATGTAAGGGTAATTTCATCTTGCTGCAAGATAGCCAAGCTGTTAGAGGTACCAATGCGGTCGGCGCCCGCGGCCAGCAAAGCCAGCGCGGCCGCCCGTGTGCGAATGCCACCGCTGGCTTTAATGCGAATTTCGGGGGGTAGGACGCGGCGCAGCAGCTCAATATCGGCTACCGACGCGCCCCGGCTGGCAAAGCCCGTACTCGTTTTTACGAAGTGCGCGCCTGCCTCGACGCAAAGCCGGGCCGCCATTTCTATTTCGGTTTCGCTGAGCAAAGCCGTTTCGATAATCACTTTGAGCACCGCATGGTGCACGTCGACCAAGTCGGCAATATCTTCAATCTCAGCCTTCACTGCTTCGAGCTTTTCCGATTTCAGAGCCGATACATTCAGCACCACATCCAACTCAGTCGCCCCTTCGGCTAAGGCAATTTCTGCCTCCCGAAATTTCACCCGCGGGCTATTATAGCCCAGCGGAAAGCCAATAACGGTGCACACCGCCACGCCCGAGCCGCTCAGCTCGCGGGCCGCTAGGGGCACGTAGCACGGCGGCACGCATGCACTGGCAAAGCCGTGCGCACGAGCTTCTTGGCAAAGCTGGGTTATCTGGGCCTCAGTGCAGTCGGGGCGCAGCAAGGTGTGGTCGATGGTAGCGGCAAGGTTCATTCCTAAAGATTTTTAAATAAGAACGTCATGCTCAGCTGGCGTTCACTGGCCGAAGCATCTCTACCACGCCGAAAGGATTGGTAATCTAACGGCGCGGTAGAGATGTTTCGGCCAGCGAACGCCAGCTGAGCATGAC
>CALMOO010000537.1 GCA_937871705.1 uncultured Hymenobacter sp. | reverse complement strand
CCTGCTAAAATCCGGGTTATCATACCCCAAAACTACGGTTGGCCGCCGCAAGCCCGCTGCCGACCGTAGCTTTACGCCCTCTCGTGAACATTGCCCGCTACATATCGACCAAAATGGACGGGGCCGACGTTGGCTCATTCACCCATTCCGTCACCCGCATTGCCACCGTCAGCATTGCGCTGGGCATCGCTGTCATGCTGGTGTCTTTTTCCATTCTGCAAGGCTTCCGCGAGCAGATACAGGGGAAAATATTTTCGTTCGGCGCCCACATTCAGCTCTCGCATTACGACAATGCCAACTCGCTGGAAGTAGCGCCGCTCAACGAGCCCGACCTGCTGCGCCGCCTGCGTCCGTATCCGCAAGTGCTTTCAGTGCAGCCGTTTGCGCGCAAAACGGCGATTATTAAAACCACCGATGAAGTGCTGGGCGTGGTGCTCAAAGGCATTAATGAAAAGCATGGCCTGAACTCGATGCGCCAGAATCTGGTGGCGGGCAAGTTTATCACCTTCGCCGACTCGGCAGCCAGCTCCGATATCGTCATCTCGCGCAAAGTGGCCGACAAGCTGCGGCTGAAAGTGGGCAGCGAAGCGCTGTTTTATTTTATTCAGCAGCCGCCGCGCATCCGCAAGTTTCGGGTGTCGGGCATCTACCAAACCGGCCTCGACGAGTTTGACGAGGTATACGTACTAGGCGACCTGCGCCAGGTGCAGGAACTCAACGCCTGGCCCGACTCGCTGGTGGGCGGCCTCGAAGTGCGCTTGCGCAGCTTTAAGCAACTGCCCAAAACCTTTGACCGATTTTACGAAGAGCTGCCCTACGAGGTGCGCGTTGAGAAAGTAACCGACCAGTACGCCCAGCTTTTCGACTGGCTTCAGCTGCTCAACCGCAACGTTATCATCTTCCTGGTGCTGATAATTTTCGTGGCCACGTTCAATATGGTGGCCACCATATTTATCATGATTCTGGAGCGCACCAAGATGATAGGCATTCTCAAAGCCTTGGGCGCCAGCGATAACCAAGTGCGCGAGATGTTCTTTTTTCGTGGCTTGTCCATTACGCTGCGCGGGCTCGTTATTGGCAACGTCATTGCGCTGGGCTTTTGCGCGGTGCAGTATTATTTCCACCTCATCCCCCTCGACCCCGAGAACTATTACATGGACCGCGTGCCCATTGCCTGGGACACCACCATGCTGCTCGTGCTCAATGCGGCCACCCTGCTTGCCTCAGCGCTGTCGGTGCTCGTCCCTACCTACCTCATCGCCCGCATTAAGGGGGGTAGGGCTACCATAACAGACCCCCATTTTACACCCCAAGTGCAGCGGTGTGCTGCTGATTATTTACAATAAAAATGAGGGCTTCGCCGTTTTAGTGGCTGCCGGGCCCGCTACGTAGCTTGCGACGTATGTGGGGAGTGCCTCGATAAAAGGAGGGGGTTAGCCGACGAAGGGTGGGGGATACTACGAAATAGTGCGACCTTTGCGGAGCCAATGGAGGACCCTGCGCGTTTAGCCGGGATGCAACCAGTTTGTTTAAAGCAGACTCCTCACGGTATACTATCATTCTTTTTTTCATGAAAAATTTTTCCTTGCTGGCAGGTCGCCTGTTAGCGCTGTTACTAGTACTAGGCAGCCTGGGCCTGAACAGCTGCAAAAACAACGATGATACCACCGTGTATGGCGACTGGACGAAAAGCAGCTCCTTCGCTGGGGTAGCTCGCAATGGAGCCGCCACGTTTACCATCAATAACGTTGCTTATGTTGTCGGAGGTATTGACCAAAACAGTAACAAATACGCCGACCTGTGGTCGTTTACTCCTGCTTCGGGCAGCTGGACGCAGCTAGCTAATTTCCCGGGAGTAGCCCGCTACAACGCGGTAGGTTTCACTGCCGGTGGCAAAGGCTACGTTGGCACTGGCTACGATGGCGTTAACTATCTCGGCGATTTCTACGAGTACACGCCTAGCACCAACACCTGGCGCAAAGTAGCTGACATACCGGCTGTTAATGGCATCGCGGGCCGTACGGGTGCCGTTGCTGGCAGCGTAAGCGACCTCGGCTACGTAGGTTGCGGCTACAATGGCAACTACCTGAAAGACTTCTACCGCTATACGCCTAGCAGTAATGGCACTGACCCAGGCAACTGGGCCACATTTGAAGGCTTCCCCGGCGACAAACGCCAGGGTGCCGTAGCCTTCACTATCAGCAACATCATGTACGTGGGCACGGGCACCAACAACGGCGTGAATGCTACTGATTTCTGGGCTTACAATCCTCAAAGTGGATGGTCGCAGAAGCGCAACCTAGCCAACACCAGCAATTCAACTGAGTCGTACGACTACAGCGGCGTTCAGCGTGTCAACGCCGTGGCTTTCACCGTGAACAACCTAGGCTTTGTAGCCACGGGCGCTTCCTCTAACGCTGGTGCTGTGCGCACCGACTGCTACGTATATGACCCGCTGGCTGATACCTGGACGCTGAAGAACCCTTTCCCCGGTACGTTCTCTGGCCGCGCCAATGGGATAGCTTTCGGCATTGGCGACTACGGCTACGTGGGCCTGGGCAACTCGGGTAGCACCCGCTTCGACGACCTTTGGAGATTTGCACCTGATGCCTCACAAGAATAAGCATAAGCGCTACGTGGGCGGCCAGCGCGCCGCTCGCGTAGCTAGCTGGTGCGCACTATGTTTGCTAACTGGCTTGCTATTGACGCTGGGAGCCTGCACGACTCCTGGTGACATCGGGGTGGGCCTGCCCG
>CALMOO010000536.1 GCA_937871705.1 uncultured Hymenobacter sp. | reverse complement strand
GCCGAGTTGGGTTGGGTAGAGAGGAAAGTGGGCGTGCCGTCGGCGCCGCTTTGCTTCTCGGTGCGCTCTAGAGTGAGGAAAAAATCGGCCATTTGGGAAGCGTCGTAGCCGATTTTAGTAGAGTACTTCACGCCCAAGCCGTCGGCCTCGTTTTCGGCATCGCGGCCGTATTTCAGCAGTCCTACCCCCACCACCGACGAAAGCGGCTGTGAGATAGCCGCAATGCGGCTTGACGCCATCGAAGCACCGGCTAGCAAGATGCTCGTGATAGTGGAGCGCGTCTGCTGCTTCTGGCCGTGGCGCGCCGTAATGTGGCCCAGCTCGTGCCCAAGCACGCCGGTAAACTGCGCCTCGTTATTGAAATAAGCCATGATGCCGCGCGTGAAATAAACGTGCCCATCGGGGGTAGCAAAGGCGTTGATAATGGGCGAGTCGACGATGGTGAAGCCGTAGTCGCCGGGGCGGTCCGAGATGGCCGTCATGCGCTTGCCTTGCTCGGCGATATAGCTCTGCAGCTTGGGGTTTTCAAACATTCCAAACTGCGCAATCACTTGGGGGTCAGGCTTGGCACCTTGCAGAGGGTGGGCGGCTGCAGGGGCAGTTGGGCGGGTAGCAGGGGGTAGGGTTGCGGCCGCCAAGGGCAAGGCTACCAGCAGTGCCGCGCCGGCGCGCATAAGCGAATGATTCATTGCAGGAAAGGGAGCGTGGTACAGATGAGGTAATGGTGAAGCTGCGAACGTAAGCCCTGGGGCAGAAGGTTACATTTAGGCTTCGATAAATAGGGTGCTGGCGCATCTTCTACAACAATTCGGCCAGCCCAACCCGTTAGCGTGAAAGCCCGATTCACGCAGTACTTACTGAACCGATGTAGTTTTGTAAACCACTGGTTTCTTCTTTATGCGCTTCCCTCGTCTTTTCATCGCCTTGCTACCCCTTGCGCTGCTCGGCGCCTGCGCCCGCCCGTCCGGTTCCTCGTCTACTGGCACGAGTAGCAGCAAAACGCTCGCCCCGAGCACCAAATCTACCAGCCACTTTCTAGCCACAGCGCCCGTCATCGACGGCAAAGCCACCGAGTGGACCGACTCGCTGCACTACGACCCCAATAGCAAGCTACAGTACCAGGTGCTCAACGATGCGCGCACGGTGTATGTGCGCCTGAAAGCCAACGATGCCCCCACGCAGGCTAAGTTCGTGTACCTGGGCATGGTGGTGTGGCTCGACACTACGGGGCGCAACCAGCAGCAATTTGGTATTCGCTACCCCCTGCCCGTCGACCTGGAGAGCCTGAGCAAAACCCAGCCAGAGCGCCCAGCCGGCGCTATGGGCCCTTCGGCGGCCGAGCGTCTGGCCGAGCACCAAACGCGCATGCGGTCGGTGCTGACCAACGCCCAACAAATGGAATTGCTTAATTTTCACGGCAGCAAAGAGCCCACTCTGGCCGATGCGCAGTCGCTGCTCGGCGTGAAGGCGGCTATCGACCTCGACGCCCAGGGCAACCTTATTTACGAGCTGGCCGTGCCGCTGCGGCTGCTCTACCGCCGCGTGCCGACCTTAGCCAGCGGCCAGGTAGCCACGGTGGGCATTACGCTATCTGGTATGAAGCCCAAAATGCCCAAATCAGACAGCTCATCTGACCCCAACAGCGTGATGAATAGCGGCAGTATGGGCGGCATGGGTGGTATGGGCGGCCGGGGTGGCTACGGCGGCATGCGCGGCGGCTACGGTGGTGGCGGCATGCGCGGTGGTGGCGCGCAGTACTCATTCTCGCCACTCAGCCTGCGCACGAGCGTGCAGCTGGTGGGCCAATAAAAGCAGGACTATAGAATACCTGTTTGTCCTTGCGAGCGCAGTAAAGCGAAGCGCGGCAATCTTCCTTCATCGTTGGGTTAGTAACTCTGACGTGAAGGAATGATTGCCGCGCTTCGTTTTGCTGCACTCGTAAGAATAGTCTCGTTATCAAAAAGTTTACTCCTTCAGCAGCTTGTCCACCGTACGATTAAAGCCGGCTTTCTCCTCCTCGTAATACTTGCCCGTGCCCGGCCCGGCAAAGCCGGTATGAATGCTACGCACCGCCCCCTTTTTATCCAGGAAAATAGTGGTCGGGAAAGCCAGAAACTTCGCCAGCTGCGGCATCGACTTGGCCACCGAGTCTTTATCATTCACGCCGGCCACGGCCAGGTCGTAGCCGATGTTGTAGCGCTCCTTCAGCTTACGCAGGCGAGCGGCAGCCTTGTCATATTCGGGCATCCGCTCGTAGCCGAGGCCGATTACTTCGACGCCGCGCGCCTTGTTCTGCTGGTACCAGGGAGATAGGAAAGCGGTTTCGTCCATGCAGTTGGGGCACCACGAGCCCAGCACCTGAATTACGACCACCTTGCCCTTGTACTTCGAGTCGTTCGGCGAAACGCTACCCCCCTCCACGATACTGGGAAACTTGAAGTTCAGCCGCGACTCGCCTTTCTTGAGGTAAGTCAGCGTATCGGCATCGGGCAGCTTGGCCTTGGGATTAGCATGAGCAGTCCATTGTTCATGCCCGCTTT
>CALMOO010000535.1:4677-5616 GCA_937871705.1 uncultured Hymenobacter sp. | reverse complement strand
GTAGAATGCCCGTCTTAGCCGATTCGTGGGCCAGAATGTCGAGCCGCGTGCTGGGCGTGCGCAGGGAGCGGATGGAGTTTACTACCGACGTAAGCAGAATAATTGTCATCCCAAACCACATGGGCACGTGGAAGTACAGGTTGCGCTCCGTTTCGTTGAGAATGGCCAGGCGCGGGACGTGACCCAGGAAGCCCATAACCACTGTATACAGCAGCAGCGCAATTGCAAGATATTTCCACCACTTCATAGCCTAAGGAAATTATGAGTTATAACTTATGAGTTAGAAAAGAGGGGGTAGTGTGGCCAACTACGCCATAAAGTGGGTCGCCACCTTTGGGCCGATGGGCAAACACCTCGGTGGGTCCAAAACCACCCGCTGCGAAGTATTGCTGCACCAGTCCCACATGGCCATTGTCGTCGAGCACTTGCCAAGCATACACGGCTTTGTCGGGAAAGCAGCGGTTGGAAAACGTGACGACTAACGGCGCACCCGGCCGCAGCACCCGCGCCAGCTCCGTAAACACCGCTGTTGGCTGCGTGAGGTACTGCACCGACACGCAGATGCCTGCCCCGTCAAACTCGCCGTCGGCATAGGGTAGGCCAGGCTGCTCGTTCAGGTTTTGCACCAAGCGCTCGGTGAGGCGTGGGTTCTGGCTTAGCTCGCGGGCATTCATGCCCAGGCCAGCGACGCGCTGGTAGGAAACCTCGGCCGGCAGGTGGCTCACCCAGCTGCTCATCAGGTCGAGCACGGCCCCGCCAGCCGGCAAAAACTGCCGGTACAATTGCGTCACGGCGGCTACGGCCGCCGGGTCGATGTGCGTCACGAGCCGCTCGAAGCGATAAAACTCCTGGTCAGGCGCTTCATCGCGGCGGGCAAACGCCTGGGGGGGTAGGGAAGAGAGCAGGTTATCAGCCATTCATTTCTAAGCTGTTAGCTAA
>CALMOO010000535.1:0-4667 GCA_937871705.1 uncultured Hymenobacter sp. | reverse complement strand
AGCTAATAGCCACTAACTAGTAGCTTTTCTCACGCGATACTTAACAAACGCAGCCTGGCATAGGTGCTGTAAGCTATGCAGTTAATCAACTAATTCGGTAGAAAGAACCAACTCAGTCTTAACATGCAGGCTGCCCGAAAGCTAACAGCTTGATTATCTAGCTACGCCACAAAAATGGAAATAATATATAGGAAACCGCCCCCACGATAAAGTTCAGAGCAATCAGCGACAGCATGGGGCCTTGGCTGGCATCCCAGGGCAAGCCATCGAGCGCGTTCTTGCTCACCTTCACCACAATAAGCAGCACCGGCACCAAAATGGGCAGCCCTAGCACCGCTAACAGCGTGCCACCGCCGGCCTGCCCGGCTCGCGCCGCAATGCCCGCCACGAGCGTCAGCGACGAAGCTAGGCTGATGGCGCCCAGCGCCACATTGCCGATAAACAGGCCCCAACTCTGCACAGGGTTGCCGAGCAGCAGGGTGTAAAGCAGGAGCCCCGGTGCAGCCAGCGCTAGCAGCAGTAAGGCATTATAAATGATTTTGGCCAGAATAACGGCTTCCGGCCTAGCCACCGTGTAGTAGTACAGGCGCAGCCCCGCCGACTCTTGCGCCAGTCCGCGACTAGCCGCACCTAGCGCCGCAAAAAGCAGAATTATCCAGAATAGGGCATTCCAGGCCGGGGCAGGGGGTAGGCCGCCGCGCAGCGTAAAGCTCAGGTAGCTTACGTACACCGTGCCGCCCACGTAGAGCAATAGGCCGGCCAGCGCCGAGCGCTGCCGCCATTCTAAGCGCAGGTCTTTTAATAGCAAAAGCCAAATTTCAGCGGGTAGCGACACGCCGTAAAGATACGAGTTGCTGAATACATAAAGGCGTAAGGGGCGGGAATGAAAAAGCAGCTATTACGTGCTTTTTCATTCCCGCCCCTTACGCCTTTGTTTACTCACTTATTAAAAGTCGTGGCCCAGCGTGAAATAAGGCTTCGGCGCCGTGCGCACGTTGTTTTCTTCGCCCCAGGCCAAGTCAAACTTGCCATAGAAGCCGAGCAGCGTGGTACGAATGCCTACCCCGTAGCCTACCAGAATGGGGTTCTGGAAGTTAGTAACCGTGCCGGTAAAAATACCTCCCACCGAGAAATGCTGCGTGTTGTATGAGTTGTTCTCACTGAACGGGTTGCCGCCCGAGTAAGCGGTGCCAGCGTCCACAAAGCCCGTGAGCTGTAGGTTGCGGAAGAAGCCCGAATAAATGGGCCTGTGCGAGAGAAACTGCACCACCGGGAAACGCAACTCGCTGTTTAGTAGTACGTAGCTGCGCCCAAATCGCTTGCTAAGGTCAAAGCCGCGCAGGTTAGTTACAAACTGCTGGTAGAAGACCGAGCTAGGGTTAGGGTCGGCTGATTGCCCGGGGCCGGCAAACAACTGCTGGTCATTATACTTCTGGCCAATCCAGTTGTCCATACCGCCCAAGCGAAACTGTTGCGGGCTAGGCCCAAAAAAGCTGCCGTAGCTCACCCGGTTGGCCCACACTAGCTGGCGATATATTTTCTGGTAGTGCCGCAGGTCGATGTAAAATTTGCCAAAGTCGCCGCTCGAATTGCCTAGCTCGTGCTGCTGCAAAATGCCTGCCTTGAGGCGCGTGCCAAGCAGCATGTTAATACCCGTCGCTCGCGAGTTGTCAAATACCAATTCAGCATTGTAGCCCAAGTAGTTCGCCGTGTTATCGCCCTCCGTAGATACCGTGCCGGTGTAAGTGCGGGACATATTATCGAAGCGCGGCCCACCTCGAAGGCTTAGATTGTGAGTGAGGGGGTAGGCGATGGTCGGAGCAACGGCGTTGCGGCTGTAGCGCACGAGCGCGCCATTGACGTACGAGTCGAAGAAGTACGCCTGCTTTTGATAGGAAATGCCCCAGTCGAAGCGCTTGGTGAGATTGGTATAAGAAATATTGATGTTGCTGGTCCGCAAATCGAGCAAGCCAAAAATATTGGCTTGAACGCGCTGGTTTTCAAACGCATCGGATAAGTTAGCCTGCAGCGAAAGCCCGAAGCCCAGCAGCGGGTCCACAGCAATGCCGGTTACCAGGTTGTCGGCCATAAACCGCGTGTCGTAGCGGTAAGGGCCAGTGAGAGCCGGCGTGGCGGGCTTTGCGGCATTCACTGCCACGCGCGAAGTGCGCCGTGGCCGCACCGGAATGGCCGGGTCGTCATCTTCCTCAAACTGGTAGTTGCTGGTATTTACCGTGTTACTGGTCGGACGCTTGGCCGCCGAGGCAGGCACACCGTTGTTGGGGTCGGCGGCCACGGCAGGGGTAGGGGCCGCTGTGGCCGGGGCGTTGGGGCTGGCAGCAGGGGTAGGCTCAGCCGCAGTCGGGGCCGTGGTAGGCGCCGCTGACGTAGCCGGAGTAGCAGGCTCGGCTGTGGCTGGGGTAGGGGCCGGCCGCACGGGCGCCGGCACGGGCTGCGAGCGGGCTTCTAGCGTTTGTTGGCGAGCTGTTTTGCCCAGCGTCAAGGTGGCCGGGGCCTCAAACTTGGGGTAGAGATAAAGCAGGTCGCGGGCCTGCACTTGTGCTACTAGTGCCAAGGCTTGGCTCGCGGTATTGAAGTCAAAGTCCTGAACGTTAGTCGAGAAGTTAGTTACCGGCGTGCGCTGGCCCGTGGCACGGGAGTAGCGGTACACGCCGCGCACGCCGTTTTCTTCGCCCAGAAATAGAATCTCGTCGTCAGAGATAGCCCGCGGCCGGGTTTCGTTCGAAATGGTGCTGACCAGCGTTTCCACCGGCTTAGCGCGCCCATCGAGGTGGTACAAGAACAGGTCGTAGTTATTAACCACGTTTGGGAACGACGCCGGATGCGCTACCCCCGTCGAGTCGAGGTAGCGGTTTGAGCTGAACACAATGGCCTGCCCACCGGGCAAAAACACCGCCTGCTGGTCGTCGTACAAGTCATTGGTCAGCTTCTCGGGCTGGCGGCTACCCGCCTTCAGCAGGTACAGGTCGTTTTGCCCATTCTTCACCGCGCTAAAAACCAGGGATTTGCCATCGGGCGAATAGCTCAAGTCGAGCACCTGGTCGTAGGTGTCGAACAAGCTGGTGGGGCGGCTGATGCGAATAGCGCCTTTGAGGCGGCTCAGGATGCCGTCGCCACCGGCGTCGTGCAGGCGAAGGGCCATGTGGCCGCGGCTCAGCTCGGCCACGGCCACCTGGGCATTGCCGCGCCACGCCAGGGCAGGCAAGTGGCCTTCTATTTGCTGGTCGGGGGTGTGGTAGCCATTGTGCAGCAGCACGCGGCGATGCGAGCCATCGCGGTCGGCCACCACTACCTTAAAGCGACCTTGGTCGTTCACGGCGTAAGCCACGCGCTGGCCATTAGGGCTCAGCACAGGCTGCGAATAAATTTCGAGACCCCGGCGGTTGCGGGTGCCGCGGCGCATGGCATCGGCCGGGGCGACGAGGCTAGCCACGGCGGGCTGGGCATTTAGCTGGCGGTAGTAGCCCAGCCAGTCGCGCAAAAATACTTTAAACGGTACGTTCAGCGACGAGCTGATACCAACTTCCACATCGCGCGTGATGCGCGTCAGGTTCAGAATATTCTGCAGCGTGCCGTAGCCGTAGCGCTCGGCCACGTAGTTCCAGATACTCTGGCCCGCCAGCCGCGAGTTGCGCACAAAGAATGGCGCCGTGCGGTTGCCGGTCGGGTACTGCTTCACCATGTCGCGCATGTAGGCGTCCATGTCCACGCTCCAGCCTTCGGCAGCGTAGGCCGACGCCCCCGAGATAAACCAGTCGGGCAGCTGCAGCAGGTAGTTGCTTTGCAGCACTTCGCGCAGCGAGCCGCCGTACATCATGTCGTTGAGCAGCACCTGCGTAATCTGGTAGCTCATGTCGCGCTTGAAATCGGTTTGGCGGCCCGTAAACGCGATTTCGACCTTGCTCTGGCGGGCCAGCTGCGCCTCGCCGCCATTGATGGCAGTAGCCGAAGGCAGGTTAACGTTGCTCTGGCGCAGGTCGCCCACCGAGTTGTAGAGCATGAGCGTGGTTTTGCTGTAGGGGTAGTACCCCATCAGCGCCGTAATGCGCTGCAACTCCTGCTCGGCATATTCGGCAGCTCGGCGCGCGCTGGCTTCTCCGCCCGAGTAGAAGTAAACGTTGAAGTTCTGGCTCGAATAAAACTGCCAATCAAACTTCTTGTACTGAATGCGTACCCGGCCAAACGGCTCCTGGGCCGTTTGAGCCTGGGCCGTTTGCCCCCCGGCCAGCGCCAGCAACGCCGCTAGTGCCACGCCGGCCCAGCCCCGCGGCTCCAGCTTCGAAACGCCGGCAGTAGCCCGGCAGCCATTGAGGAGAAAATTCACGACAAATTATATCAGAGTAAAACGGGTAGGAGAGACAAGCGCGAACACCTCAGTACGTGGTAGTTCAGGAGCCAGGGCAAACCAAGTTAGCTACTGGTTCGGAGCGGTTCTGGTTGTGCAGGTGCTTCATTAACGCTTGTTAGTAACTCAACGGTATACAACTTCTTGTAGCGGGCCAAATCGGCTTCAGGCCACAGCTCGCCTTGGCCGGCCAGGTAGTCGGCTAGCACCTGCGCCAAGCGCGGCGCCAGCGACACGCCCTTCGAGCCAAAGCCGCCAAACAAGCTCAGCCACGGCAGCGCCGGGTGGCGGCCCAGCAGCG
>CALMOO010000534.1 GCA_937871705.1 uncultured Hymenobacter sp. | reverse complement strand
AGAACAGCCCAAACAAGTGGTTCGGGTTGTAGACCAGCGCATTGTCGAGCAGCACTAGGTTTTGGTCGGAGGAGCCGCCGCGCACAAACAAGCCGCTGGTGCCTTCGCCGCCGTTTTGCACGCCGGGCTTGAGCTGCAAGGTTTTGAGAATGTCGACCTCGCCAAAGAGCGCGGGCAGCAGCTTGGCCTCGCGGATGCTGAGGTGCTCGACGCCCATTTGGGTTGATTGCAGCTTTTGGTGCAGCGACTGCTGGCCCTCGATTACTACCTCGCCCAACTCGCTCTGGGTAGGCGCGAGCGTGAAATTGCGGTGCTGACTGTGGCTCAGGTTTAACTCCACGGTTTGGGACGTGTAGCCCACAAACGACACCACAATTTGCCGCGGCCCGGTGGGCACTTCCAGCGAGTAGGTGCCATCGGCTTCGGTGGCCGTGCCCAGCGCAAGGGCCGGCACGGCCACCGAAGCGCCCGGTAGCAGGGTGCCATCGGCGGCTCGCACGGTGCCGCTTAGTGTGTAGCGGGCCTGCCCAAAACTAAGAAAAGGTACTAAAACAAGTAAAACCCAAATTGATAAACTAGTGCGTAACACAGACTCCTGACTCATACTACAAAGTAACTGCCGCCCAAGCACGGTTTTCCGCCAACGCCGGGATTAAGCGTTTAGTTTATTCGTAGTAAGCCAGAATTCTAGAGGTAAATACCCACGGCGTGGGTGAGCTGGGTAGCCGGCACCACCCCGGCCTGCCGCCACACCGGCTGGCCTTTGTGAAAGAGGATGAGCGTGGGGATGCTTTGGACCCGAAACTGCTGCGCCACGGCCGGATTTTTATCCACATCAATCTTGATGATGCGCAGCTTGCCCTCGTGCTGGGCCGCCACCTGCTCAAGGATGGGCGCCATCGTTTTGCAGGGGCCGCACCAGTCGGCGTAAAAGTCAACCAGCACGGGCATGCCAGGGCTATTGATGAGGTCGGCGAAAGACTTGCGAGGCATATGCGTAGGGAGCGTATAGTTTTGTGAACGAAAGCCGGCTGCCAGCTGGCTCCCTATGTAGTACCCGCTGGCACCCGGTTCGGTTTCATTTTTATGCTCTTAGCCCACCTGCTCACTCGCCCGCCTGCCCTGCTGCAAGCTATTGCCTCGGGCAGCGAATGGCGTGGGGCGCCAGGCAGCGCCGCCGGCCGGCCCCGCCTCTACCTCACCTTCGACGATGGGCCAATTCCGGAAGAAACGCCGTGGGTGCTGGAGCAGCTAGCCGCTTACCAGGCCCAGGGCACGTTTTTTTGCGTGGGCGATAACCTTGTGCGTCACCCCGCTATTGCTCGCGCGGCACTCGCGGCTGGCCACC
>CALMOO010000533.1:4905-9344 GCA_937871705.1 uncultured Hymenobacter sp. | reverse complement strand
TTGCTCCGCAGTGGGGCATCGTACCGCTCATTGTTTTGGCTACTATGGCCACCATCATTGCTTCGCAGGCGCTTATCTCGGGCTCCTACACGCTGGTATCGGAGGCCGTGAGCCTGCGTTTCTGGCCCAAGGTGCGGGTGTTGTTCCCGACCGACGAACGCGGACAGATTTACGTGCCCAGCATCAACTGGCTCTTGTGGTTTGGCTGCGTGTGCGTGCAGCTGCACTTCCAAACCTCGGAGGCCATGACGGCCGCCTACGGCTTCTCCATCACGGTGGCCATGCTCATGACCAGCCTTTTGCTGTCGCAGTACCTGCGGGGCGTCAAGCACTGGGCCATTCCGGTCGTAGCGCTCATTATGCTGGTGTTTTTTACGGTTGAGCTGTCGTTCCTCATTGCCAACGTCACCAAGCTGCTCAATCGGCTCGGCATCCTGGTTTTTGAGTGGGGACTAATTTTCATGATGTACCTCGGCTACAAGGGCCGCGAAATCAAGAACCGCCTGCTCAAAACACTGCCTGTGGCCGAAAGCGTACCCAGCTTTCAGGAGCTGAGCACCGACGAGTCGGTGCCACGCTACGCCTCCAACCTGGTGTATCTCACCCACAGCAAAACCCCCGGCGAGCTGGAAAACGAGATTCTGTATTCCATTATGCGCAAGCAGCCCAAACGGGCTGACCGCTACTGGTTTGTGAATATGAGCATTCTCCCTGAGCCTTATTCGGCGCGCTACTCGGTAGAGGAACTGGTGCCGGGCGTGGCGTATAAGGTGAACTTCAAGTTGGGCTTCCGGGTGTCGCCGCGCCTGAATCTGCTCTTCCGCCGGGTGCTGGAAGAAATGGCCCAACGCGGGGAGCTGGATATCACTTCGCGCTACGATTCGCTGGCCCGCCACCACCTGCCTGGCGATTTTCGCTTCGTGGTGCTCGAAAAAGTGCTGAGCTACGACAATGAGTTGACCTGGCAGGAGCGCTTCTTCATGAACGGCTACTTCTTCATCAATCGCTTCGCCATCTCCGACCAGCAACTCTTCGGCCTCGATACCAGCGACGTAGCCGTCGAAAAGGTACCGCTCACCATCAAGCCTGCCGCCCGCACCTACGACCTGCTGCGCGACCCTTTGGAACAGGCTACTGAGCCCGTGCGCGCCCAGGCTACCAAGACCGTAGAGGTACCCGAGCAGGTCTAACTCGCTCAAATATTAAAATAAACCCGATAAAAAGGGCCGCCTGCACAATGCAGGCGGCCCTTTTTATCGGGTTTTATGTGAGCATCGAACTGCTACTCATATCAAGTCGCCAAGCTCGCGCACGCCCACCGGCCGCTCCACCGTGTAGCCTTCGCCAAACTCTACCCCTATCAGGTGGCCGAACTCGCGCGCCCGGGCTTCCATAAAGTGGGCAAACGACTGGCCCGACAAGTAAGTCTGCGGCGCCGTCGGGTCGGCAGCTGGGTTGAAAAACTGGGTGCCGTACGCATTAATGGAAGCCCACTTACCCGCCCAGTGCGGGGTGATATCTACCACAAAATCAGCCGGAATTTGGCGGTCCTGAATATAGTGGTACACGTGTTTGGGCCGCCACGGCGCCTGCGGCTGGCCATCATCACCCAGCGTCTCAATCATGCGCAAGCCACTCAGAAAACATGCTTCAGTAGCTAGCTGCGAGCCCCGGCCGTGGTCGGGGTGCCGGTCGGAGATAGCATTACACAGCACGATTTCGGGCTGGTAACGCCGGATGGCGGCGATGAGCGGCAGTTGGTGCTCACGGTCGTTCTTAAAGAAGCCATCCGGTAAGCCCAAGTTCTCGCGTACGCTGAGCTGCAGAATCTTACCAGCTGCCACCGCCTCTGCCGCCCTGATTTCGGGCGTGCCACGCGTACCCAGCTCGCCCCGAGTAAAATCTACGATACCCACTTTTTTACCCGCCGCTACGGCGGCCAGCAGCGTGCCCGAGCACGACATCTCCACATCGTCGGGGTGGGCCCCTAGGGCCAGAATAGCTAGCTTAAGCACGAAATTAATGCTGTTAGTAATTGGATTTATAGCCGCTTATCCACCGCCCACGCGGCTAAAATAAAAGGCCCTACCCCCTATTTTATTCGCAGCCTCTTACCGGGCTGCAAAGTGGTGCGCAGGCCCGGATTGAGGCGCTTTAGAGTACTAACGCGCACGCCGTAGCGGTCGGCTATTTCCGAGAGCGTATCGCCCGGCCGCACATGGTGCGTAGCTACCTGCCGGGCTGCAGTAGTTTGGCCGCTACTACTGCGGTGCCGCCCGCCTACAACCCGATTATAGTAGTTGAATAAAGCCGATGTAATGGTGAAGTTATCCTTACGCAGCTTGTAGTCGGGGAAGTCATACACCAGCGTTGGGTTGATGGGGTTGCCCTCGTAGCGCACCTCAAAGTGCAGGTGCGAACCCGTACTCCGCCCCGTGCTACCCCCCAGCCCAATGACCTGCCCGGCCTTAACAAAGGTGCCTACTGGCAGCAAGGGCTTGCTCAAGTGCCCATAGAGGGTCTCAAGGCCATTGTAGTGGCGCACAAGCAGATAATTACCGTAGCCGCTTCCATCCCACTTGCTCACGCGAATGACCCCATCAAATACAGCTTTGACCGAATCGCCGGTTTCCAGGTCCAGGTCTACTCCATAATGCCAGCGCCCCCACCTGAAAACAAACTCCGAAGTAATTGGCGTCGCAGCCAGGGGCATGCGCGCAAAATGCTGCCGGGCGGGGTCAGTAAGCTTCAGATTCAGCGTATCGCGGATGCGGCGGCCATCTACCCGGTAAGGGTTAATGGTGTGCGTGTCCCAAATAGAATAGTAGCCCGCCACTTTTACCCACGACGAGTCAATAAGCACTTCATCCGACATCTCTACGATGTGCTGCTCGCCTTCATTAAGCGTAGTCGTGTCCTCGCTGACGATACTAAGCTTACGGGCCGGATTGAAAATCGACTTAGCAGCGTCCGATTTGTCGTCCGGCACTTCCTCGGTTTCGATTATAGTAGTAGTATCAGGCCGCACATAACGCATGGTAGGAGTGCGAATACGAAAAAAATCTCTGCTCCGCGCTCTGCCGGTTCCTTCCTTAGAACTCGATTTCTTGCGGCGCTGTGCCTGCGCAGGCATGTTAGCGCCTAGCAGACAAACCAAGAGCAGTACCAGCGCAGGTAAACGAAAGAAAAGCTTAGGGAAAATCAAACGAAGCCCAAAAATGGCAGCAGTGGTCCGGCCCTCGAACCACTGCTGAAGTTGGTAAAAACAAAAGTCGCCCAACCTAGCGGCTGGCTGCATTCGGGGCGCTAGGCGGTAAGCCCAGCCAGGTAGCGCTCCGCATCAAGGGCGGCCATGCAGCCGGTACCGGCCGCCGTCACGGCTTGGCGATACGTAAAGTCCTGCACGTCGCCGCAAGCAAACACCCCGTCTACGTTCGTCTTAGAAGTACCGGGTAGGGTTTTCAAGTACCCCTGCTCGTCGTGGTGCAGGTAGGGCTGA
Source organism: uncultured Hymenobacter sp. (assembly GCA_937871705.1). GTDB lineage: Bacteria > Bacteroidota > Bacteroidia > Cytophagales > Hymenobacteraceae > Hymenobacter. The sequence goes on along the minus strand of CALMOO010000533.1, from coordinate 5,845 downwards.
AAAATCTTGGAATTAGGCTCATGGCCGATAGCAACAAAGAAGCCGTGTACCGGAATCTCACGCGTCTCATGAGTCACCAGGTTCTTTACACGCACAGCTTCCACGGCATGCTCACCCAAAATCTCGTCGGTTGCTGTATCAAACAGCACTTCAATCTTGGGATTGTCAAGCACACGCTTCTGCATAATCTTTGAGGCGCGCATGGCGTCTTTGCGCACCAGCATGTACACCTTCGAGCAGAGGTTGGCCAGGTAGTTAGCTTCTTCAGCAGCCGTGTCGCCGGCGCCTACTATAGCCACTTCCTTGCCTCGGTAGAAGAAGCCATCGCATACGGCACACGCCGACACGCCTGACCCATTAAGGCGCGCTTCGGAAGGCAGCCCCAACCACTTAGCCGAGGCGCCGGTGGCAATAATAACCGCATCAGCCGTCAGCTCGATAGTTTCATCAATCGTGATTTTATGCGGGCTGCCCGAAAAGTCCACCTTTGTGGCAATACCGTAGCGAATGTCAGTGCCAAAGCGCGCCGCCTGCTTTTTCAAATCCTCCATCATCTCCGGTCCCATTACGCCATCAGGATAACCCGGAAAGTTTTCGACGTCGTTCGTGATGGTGAGCTGGCCGCCGGGCTGCAAGCCCTGGTACATAACCGGTTGTAAACCTGCCCGAGCCGCGTAAATAGCGGCCGTATAACCTGCCGGGCCTGAGCCAATAATCAGGCAATGAATGTGTTCCATGAATAATAGCGCGAAGCCGTTGCTCCGCGAGTCGTTGCATAAAGTAGAGTATGCCAAGCTACGTAGTACCTACGCAGTACTTCGTGCTATTGCTACAAAAAACCCCAACCTCACGGTCGGGGTTTTCGGCCAAGCAAAGTTAATAAAAACTAGCCCAGATAGGGCTTCAGCGCCTTTGAGCGCGAAGTGTGGCGTAGGCGGCG
>CALMOO010000533.1:0-4895 GCA_937871705.1 uncultured Hymenobacter sp. | reverse complement strand
TTAATCTGACGTACCCGCTCGCGGGTTAGGTTAAACTTCTCACCAATTTCTTCCAACGTCAAAGCAGCTTCACCATTCAAGCCAAAGTAGAGTGTAATTACATCAGCCTCACGCTTAGTTAGGGTTGAGAGGGCTCGTTGCACTTCCTTACGGAGCGAATCGTTCATCAAGCCCGAATCAGGCGTTTCTTCGTCCTCATTTTCAAGCACGTCGAGTAGGCGATTTTCTTCGCCCTGCACAAACGGTGCATCAACTGATACGTGGCGACCCGATATTTTCAGGGTATCCACAACTTCGGAAGTCGTTAGCTCCAGCACCTCGGCAATCTCCTCCGGCGATGGCTCACGCTCAAACTTCTGCTCCAACTCGGAAAACGACTTACTGATTTTATTCAGCGAGCCTACCCGATTCAAAGGCAAACGCACAATGCGGCTTTGCTCAGCCAAAGCTTGCAGAATGCTTTGGCGAATCCACCACACGGCGTAAGAGATAAACTTAAAACCACGAGTTTCATCAAAGCGCTTTGCTGCTTTGATAAGGCCGAGGTTACCTTCATTTATAAGGTCACCTAAGCTAAGTCCTTGGTTTTGATACTGTTTTGCTACCGACACTACGAAGCGCAGGTTAGCTTTAGTCAACTTCTCAAGCGCTTTCTGGTCTCCATCGCGAATGCGCTGGGCTAGCGTTACCTCCTCGTCCGGCGTCAGCAGGTCCACTTTACCAATCTCTTGGAGATATTTATCCAGCGACTGACTTTCGCGGTTGGTAATCTGCTTGCTGATTTTTAACTGTCTCATCGGTAACGGCGCTAATTAAATAGTTTTAAAGGAGTTAGAAGGAAGCATAATAGCTGGCCGGGCTCCGGCCGATTCAAGGAGAAACAACACGGCAGTACAGGCGAAAGTTCTTTATGGGAATATAAGGAATGTGGAGAACAGGAGAATGTGAAAGTCAAGCTAATTCACATTCTCCGTATTCGCCCTACCCCACCTTGAAAACTTAAGCCTGTTTCTCTAGCAATACTTTGCGCGAGAGGCGGTACTTACCGGTTTTCTTATCGATGTCTACCAGCTTTACATCAATCTCTTGGCCTACCTCAAGCACCCCTTCGAGCGAAGCAATCCGCTCGTGAGTTACTTCTGAGATGTGCAGCAGACCATCTTTTCCAGGCATAATTTCTACGAACGCGCCGTATGGCTGAATCGAGCGCACTTTGCCTTTGTAAGTTTCACCTACTTCGGGCTGCGCTGCGATAGCCCGAATGCGGTCAATAGCGCCCTGCATATCGGCTTGGTTGGCAGCATAGATGCTTACGTGGCCCTTTTCGTCTTTCTCCTCGATAATAACCGTAGCGTTGGTGTCTTTTTGAATTTGCTGGATGACTTTGCCACCTGGCCCAATTATCGCGCCAATAAACTCTTTGTCGATTAGCATCTTATGTGAGCGCGGCGTATGTGCTTTCAACTCAGGAGCCGGTGCCGCAATGGTTTTAGCCATCTCGCCTAGGATGTGCAGGCGGCCTTCACGGGCTTGGTGCAGCGCGGCAGTCAGAATTTCATTGCTCAAGCCTTGGATTTTGATATCCATCTGGCAGGCGCAAATACCTTTTTCAGTGCCGGTTACCTTGAAGTCCATATCGCCAAGGTGGTCCTCATCGCCCAGAATATCGGAGAGTACAGCGTACTCGCCGGTTTCCTTGTCCTGCACGAGGCCCATGGCAATACCAGCCACAGCCGAGCGCACTTTTACGCCAGCATCCATCAGCGCCAGCGAGCCAGCGCACACCGTGGCCATCGAGCTAGAGCCGTTCGACTCCAGAATATCCGACACGATGCGGATAGTGTAGGGGTTCTCTTCGTCAGGGGGTAGCACCTGCTTCAGCGAGCGGGCGGCCAGGTTGCCGTGGCCTATTTCGCGGCGGCCAGCGCCCCGGTTGGGCTTCACTTCACCAGTCGAGAAACCAGGGAAGTTGTAGTGCAGCATGAATTTGCTGTATCCCTTAGTGAGCGGCTGGTCAATAATCTGCTCGTCAAGCTTGGTGCCGAGGGTAGCAGTGGTTAAGCTCTGGGTTTCGCCACGCGTGAAGATGGCCGAGCCGTGGGCACCTGGCAGGTAGTTGATTTCTGACCAGATAGGCCGAATCTCCGTTAGCTGGCGTCCATCAAGGCGTACGCGCTCCTTCACCATCATGTCGCGAATGGCCTTCTTTTCGGCTGACGAGTAGTAACGGCTGAACTGCTTCGTGTCCAACTCGGGCTGCTCGGCTATCAGTTTGTCCAAAAACGCCTTTTTCACGTTCGTAAAGCCTTCCTTGCGGCCAGCTTTGCTAGCATTGCCCAAGCGGGCTACGTCGTAAGCACCTTGGTAGACACCTTCATGCACGAGCTTTTTCAGCACTTCATTCTCTTCATACTTCGGATACTCACGCGGAGCCGACTCAGGCGTGCGGCCTACAGCTTCAGCTAAGTCTTTCTGAAGCTGCACCTGAGCCTTAATAGCCTCGTGGCCAAAGGCAATGGCGGCGACCATCTCTTCCTCGCTCACTTCGTGCATTTCGCCCTCCACCATGGCTACCGAGTCGGCCGTAGCCCCCACGATAAGGTCCATATCGGCGCGAGCTAAGTCACTGGTCTTTGGATTAATCTGAAACTGACCGTCGATGCGCGCTACCCGCACTTCTGAAATGGGACCAGCAAACGGAATATCTGAAATTGACAGGGCAGCCGAGGCAGCTAGTGCAGCTAGGGCATCAGGCTGCACTTCTTTGTCGGCCGAGATGAGCGTAATCATCACCTGCACCTCGTAGTGGTAATCTTTGGGGAACATTGGCCGCAGAATACGGTCTACCAACCGGCAAATCAGGATTTCGTAATCCGACAAGCGGCCTTCGCGGCGCTGGAACGAACCTGGAATCTTACCAGCCGAGCCAAATTTCTCCTGATAGTCGACCGAAAGCGGCAGGAAGTCAACGCCTTCACGCTGGCTAGGAGCCGATACTACCGTGGCTAACAACATCGTGTCGCCGAGGCGCACTACGACGGCCCCGTCGGCAAACTTAGCCAGTTTGCCAGTTTCAATGGAAATCTGACGGCCATCGGGCAGCGCCAGGGTTTTGGTAATCGCGTGGGGAGCGGGCATTTGAATAAAATAGACTGAAGACGACGGACACAAGACATGAGAAGCTGTACGGTAACCCCGCTTCGGCATCGCCAGCAGAAAGCCAATACCTCCTGCTGTCTTCTGTCTAACGTCTCATGTCTACGCAAAGCAGACAATAGGCAAAAAAAAGAGTAGGGAACCCTCCTTGGAAGGCTCCCTACTCTCAAAAACCAGGCTTACTTACGGATACCCAGTTCCTTAATGATGGCGCGGTAGCGGTTGATTTCGCGGTGCTGCAGGTAGTCGAGCATCCGGCGGCGCTTACCTACCAGTTTCAGCAGACCCAGGCGGGTGCTGTGGTCTTTTTTGTTGACCTTCAGGTGCTCGGTGAGGTGCGTGATGCGGTGCGTGAACAACGCGATTTGCGACTCAGCTGAACCAGTGTCAGTCGTTGCTTTTTGAAGGCTGTTTTTTTCGAAGATGGCCTGTTTGGCCTCGGTCGAGAGTTTCATCGGCAGATAGGAATTACCCGTCTTAGATTAAAAAATAGGAGAAATTGATTACCCCACACCGCAGGGCGGGTGCAAAGATACGTATTTTTTCCTGGTATTCCAATATAAGATACTACTCGGCAGCCGGTGCTGCCAACTGCCGCAAACGTGGAAAGCGTGGTAACCGCTGGGCAAGTCGCCGCCAGAAATCGGTTTCGAGCAAGCCCGAGTCATTATAGGCTTGGTACAAAAAGAAAAGCCCAGCGGGCAACAAAATGGCATTGGACAACCACATCCCTACCCCCACGGGCATCTCAAACTCGCGGCCGCCCTTCTCGCCTAAAATGCTTAAGACATAATAAACAATAAAAAACAGGATAGAAATCAGAATTGGCACCCCTAACCCACCTTTTTTTATGATTGCGCCGAGCGGCGCCCCAATCAAGAACATGAGTAATACGGCCACTGACTGCGTGTACTTACGGTAGATTTCAATGCGAAATTGTGCTGAATCGCGGGACGTTTCAAACAAGCGGTTAGAGGTTGAACTCAGGAAAGAGCTGATATTACGGGCTCGGTTAGTAGCCTGCTGCACCAATTCCGGCTTAAGGGGGGGTAGGCGGGTGAGGGGTACTTTCAGGGCGCCTACCCGACGATTAGCAGCCTGGTTAGTAGTATCAAAGCGCAGGTAGGTATAGTAGCCACTCAGTTGCAGTGGCACCTGAATGCGCTGGCGCCGCAGTACTTTTTGCGTCGAGTCGGTGGCTTTGAACAACTGCGGGATGTTGAGCATCATCCGGTTGGTTTGAAATAACTCTTTTTTCGTGTTGTTCAAATTGAAAGATGACAACGAGAAGGTAATCATATTACGCTTAAATCCCTGCCGGATGAACGACGCCGCTGAGCGGTCGCGCGTATCAGGTTGCTCCACGTAGTTGTGGCCTCGAAACAATTCAAGCCCCAAATATTGCCCACCAAAACGGGTGAACATGCGGCCCGAATCAGCTAGCATCACGGTAGTATTACCCGATTTTTGGGTATGGTCATAAATCATGATACCCATCAGAATATCTTTATTTGGACCTACCTTTTTATCAACCTTGATGGTATAGCCAGGAATGCCATTATAGAAGATTCCTTCCCGAATATCCAAGGCCAATTTCTTCTGGCGAACGTCCCAAAGCAAGCTGTACGCACCTAGGTTGGCCTTGGGCACGATGCTTTCATTGAACCAGAAAGCCGCCCCACCCAGCATCAGGCTTACTAGCCACACCGGCCGCAGAATACGCGTAAGTGCTACCCCCG
>CALMOO010000532.1 GCA_937871705.1 uncultured Hymenobacter sp. | reverse complement strand
GCTCGATTGATGCCAACCGCGGTGACTACCAGAACGGCTGGGACACCGACCAGTTCCCGAACAACCTGAACGAGCTGACTGAGTCGATGCTCATCATCCTGGAGGCCGGTGGCATTACGCAGGGCGGCATCAACTTCGACGCTAAGACGCGCCGCAACTCGACCGACCTGGAGGATATTTTCATCGCGCACATTGCGGGTATGGACACCTTCGCCCGCGCGCTGGTGACGGCCGATGCAATTCTGGAGAAGTCAGCTTATAAGAAGTTCCGCCAGGAGCGCTACGCGTCGTTTGACTCGGGTGCTGGCGCTGAGTTTTCAAAAGGCAACCTCACGCTGGAAGACCTACGCAAAATCGCGCACGAAAGCGGTGAGCCTACCCCCCGCAGCGGCAAGCAAGAGTGGCTGGAGAGCATCATTAACCAGTACATTTAACGTGCTCTAAAGCCTAGGAAACGCCGCGTTGCGCTAGTCGGAGCGCGGCGTTTTTGGGTGCATACGGGTAGAACTACTCGTCAACATACTACCCTCGATTCCCCATATCCCACCCCATGAAGCACTTGCGTCCTTTTGCATTCGCTCTATCTCTTGCTGTTCCCGCCCTTGCCCAGGCTCAAACTACCGTACCGATTACGGTGCAAGCCGGCGACCCCAAGATTATCATCAGTAAGAATATTCAGGGGCAGTTTGCCGAGCATCTGGGGCGGTGCATCTATGGTGGGTTTTGGGCCGAGCCGGGACTGAACGTGCCCAAGCAAGGGCGCATTCGCATGGACATTGTGGAGGCGCTGCGCAAGATTCACGTGCCGAACCTACGCTGGCCTGGTGGCTGCTTTGCCGATACTTACCACTGGCACGATGGGGTAGGACCTACGGCCCAGCGGCCCAAAATGCTGAATTTGTGGTGGGGCAATACGTTGGAAGACAATAGCTTTGGTACGCACGAGTTTTTGGAGCTGTGCGGCCTGTTAGGCACTGAGCCTTACTTGGCTGCCAACGTGGGCAGTGGCACAGTGCAGGAAATGAGCAACTGGATGGAGTACCTCAACTCGAATGAGGACACGCCCATGGTACAGGAACGCCGCAAAAACGGCCACGCCGAACCTTACAAGGTAAGCTGGTGGGGCATCGGCAACGAAAGCTGGGGCTGCGGCGGCAACATGACGGCCAGCTACTACACCGACGTATATAAGCGCTACGCCACCTTCGCCCACGATTATCCCGGCACCAAGCTCAAACGCATTGTGAGCGGGGCCAATGGCGACGACGCCAACTGGACCGAAGTGTGCATGAAAAACATCGGCCCCGGCATGATGTGGGGCCTCACGCTGCACCAGTACACGCTGCCCACCGGCAGCTGGACTGGCAGCAAAGGCTCAGCCACGGTATTTGGTGAGCAGGAGTACTTCAACACAATGCGCAACTGCCTGAAAATGGAGGCCATTGTGACCAAGCACGCTGCCATCATGGACAAGTACGACAAGGACAAGAAAGTAGCCTTGCTCGTGGATGAATGGGGCGTGTGGACCGACGTGGAGCCTGGCACCAACCCCGGCTTCTTGTACCAGCAAAACACCTTGCGCGATGCGCTGGTGGCCGGTACTACCCTCAATATTTTCAACAACCACGCCGACCGCGTGCGCGGGGCTAACCTGGCCCAGGCCGTGAACGTGCTGCAAGCCCTCATCCTCACCGATAAGGAAAAAATGCTGCTCACGCCCACCTACCACGTATTCGACCTCTACCAGGTGCACCAAGATGCGCAGCTGCTACCCCTGCAGTTTGCCAGCCCCGACTACGTGCTGGGCGGTGAGAAAATCCCGGCCCTGAATGCCTCGGCCTCCAAGGATAAGAATGGGGTAATGCACATCTCGTTGGTTAACCTCGATGCGACGCACGCCCTGAAACTCGAAACTGCCCTGCCCGGCGTAAGCTGGAAAACAGTAACTGGCCGCGTGCTGACCTCGGCCAAAGTAAACGACTACAACACCTTCGACAAGCCCAACAACGTGAAGCTAGCAGCCTTTGCCGGCGCCAAAAAGCGCGGCGACAAGCTGGCTGTGTAGATGCCACCCCGCTCGGTGGTGGTACTCGAAGTGAAGTGATTTTACCACAAGCGAAGTAGCTCGAACCCTGACCTCTCCCGTTTGGAGGGGGGTAGGGCAGAGGTGCTGTGCACGTACGCATCGC
>CALMOO010000531.1:21072-27423 GCA_937871705.1 uncultured Hymenobacter sp. | reverse complement strand
CAAGCTCATTATTAAGGTTCTTTGATGACCCAAACATATTAAGGTCGAATCCTCCACTGGACATTGACTCTTTACTATTATCTTCTTTAATAAGTATAGTACTAGTAATTGAATATTCTGGAACAGCATAATACTTAAGATAACCATAGGCAAGCCCAAGGCAGATGCCGAAACTAAGGATAAACAAATACCAGTAACGGCTATATTGCCTAACCATACGGGCTAAGCTTTTTGACTCCGGCCGCTCTGATGCAAGTGGAAATAGCTCGTTGTTCTTCATAATACTAAAGAGATTCTATTTATGGAAAGTAGTAATCAAAATACTTACTACTGAAAGAGCAGTGAGCAAGATTGGAAGATAGTAAGCTCTGGTGCTGGATTGAATAGCTCGTGCACCACTTGGTTCGACATACAAAACGTCATTTTGTTGCAAATAGAAAGAGGGAGAATTAAGAGTATTTTTATCGGTTAAATCGAGACGAGTTGTACTACGAACACCGTCTTTCTCACGAATTAATAATATATTCTCTCTTCGCCCGTAAGGCGTCATATCACCTGCCAGCCCTAATGCTTCCAACACATTAATTCTCTCAGTTAAAATACTGAAGCTGGATGGCTTATTAACTTCTCCTAGTACTGTAATTTTAAAATTCAAAAACCTTATATTAATTATTGGGTTCTTGACATAGATTTTAATTGCGTCAGTCATCTTAGTATTTGCTTCCGCTTTAGTAAGTCCGCCGAGTGCAATAGTACCTAAAACGGGAAAATTTATATTGCCATTTTTATCAACTAAATACCCTTCGTTCGTTCTAACTGCAGATGTTGCTAACGCCGGACTACCTGCAGTAGTAAGCACACCATTATTAAACAGTACATTTGACTCTGAATTAAGGCTACTAACTGAAATAGCTAATAAATCATCAGGTTGGATACGAGGGTCAGCTAACTTACTAATGGGTGTACTATAATCATCTCTTTGATTTAGATTATTAAAATAAACCAGATTTTTACTGGATGTGCATGAAACAGCAACCAGTAAAAAGAAAAATGAAAGTAGACGCTGTATTAACATTGCAAGTAAAAGAAGTTATTTTAAGTGTTTATTTTAAGTTTTAAATGATTCTAACAGCAAATGTTTACAATACAGCTTTCACAGCACATAAGCACAAATACCAGCTACTTATTAAGTTAAAAGGGAAATCTATAATTAAGATGTGTATTGCAGCTTATGCATTTATAGTATACTCATAATAAATCGTAATTTATTTAAGTAGGTGAGTTTAATTTAGATCCTTAACCATCTTTTAGTCTAAGGCAGTAGGAGTTAGACGTTTTAGATGGTGTCTGCAAGGTACTTCACAAATAACAAAAATATAATTTCTTATATCTTTCATCCTTTTCACTAGCGTAAGTAACTTACCATATGCTATGCTTCTGACAGTTTTGTACTAGGAAGGATAATTAACCATACTGATAGGTATCATATCATTAGCTTGGCTATGATATGAATAGGGGCTGAACCACTCAGTGGCTCCTCATTGCGCGTCCATGAAGCAATGTGAGTTGATATCTGCTTGCTATTATGAACTAAGGCAAGCATCGGATTTAAGTAATATTAACCTTAGTTGTTGACAGTGAACGTTTTATTCATTATACATTCAACTTATAAATAGGATATTTGACGATTGTGCTAGAAAGCATTTTCACCACCTTAATGGCTTACAGCAGTTGAAAATTTGTACATAGCCATTTCTATCTTATAGTTAGCTAATCTAACATCGATGTCCGTTGCGTTATTGAGTCTAGCTTTGTGCTTCAACTGGTTTCCTATGCGCACCTATATACTCGCAAACAGCGTGCTACAATATTGTTGTACAGCGGTAAGTGGGCTATTTTTAGTAGGTTTAGTAGGTTTAAAAATAAAGGCGTTACATCGTGTTTCGAGCCGGAACCAACATGAGTTCGAAATAAAGAAAATTTAAGTCCGCTAAAAACATCCTTAAACAATGTAAAATCATGCCTACACTTGTAATGTATTGTGTTAACAAACAAAACACGACTAAACTGGTTACAAACAGCTATTTTAACGTATACTGTTTTTTCACCACTATATTAGCTACATTGAACATTCCGATTAGAAATGCGTTCATCAGGCACTTCGGTCACTTATATAAACAAATCCTCCACCTCGAAAGGCTCGTTAAGAGGCATTTTGTCCCGTGAAAAGACGTTTTACTAAAACATGTAGTTACAAAGCTGCTTTTAGGCAGAATTTTAATAGCGTCAGATACTGGCTGGCAGCTGCGTCAGATATGCCAAAATACATTCTCATGCTTTGCAAGGTCGGGTACGGTTTCAGACAAAGTGATGTATGATACTCTATTAAAGTTAAAATCTGCTCATCCGTAAGAGTGAAGACAAAATTTTACTATTTTGTCTTCACTCGACAAATAAGTGTATTTGTAGCATTTATCTCAATAATAGGTAGTAACAATTTACAATCAAAATATCTATTAGAATATTTTAATTTAACCGTTTAAAGTACAAGTTTATTATAAAAATTATCCAATATTAACTTTCAAATGTATAATTTCGTTTTGACAGTTTACTGACTTACTGGACGACTATCTCCTTCATTTTATCTTATTAAAAGCTGTCTAGGAAGTGGCTAGGGTAGGCTAAGAGACGAAAGATTCTCATAGTAGGGATGAGTTTGAGGTACGAACTGTCTACTTTCCTCTACCATGGGTGTACGCTTCCCTAGATAGCGAGCCAGTTGTAAGTAGAGAAAGGTGTATTTTCACTACCTGACAACCGTGACATGAAAAAGGGACGATTCAGTGAGGCCTAGCTTGTGGCCATTCTGCAATAGCAAGCCAGTGGCCAGACTTGTGGCCTAGATGGTGCGCGAACACGGCTTAAGCGAAGCGACATTTTATGCCAGGAAAAGCAAGTATGCCGGGGCGAGCATTGCGGAGCTGACTCGGCTCAAACACCTAGAAGAAGAGAATCGCAAGCTCAAGCAGATGTTTGCGGACCTGAGCTTGGAGAACCAGGCTATCAAAGAGATATTGCGAAAAAAGTAGCCAGCCCTGCGGCGCGACGCCAAGCAGCGCAGGGCTTAGTCAGTAAAGGCTGGAGTCAGCGGCGGGCATGTGCCTTGGTCGGGCTCGCGCGGCAGCTACCACCCGGTGGCGCGGGGGCGCAACGAAGTGCCGGTGCAGGAGGTCTTACGGGCGTTAACCGGGCGGCACCCTGGCTGGGGCTTTTGGAAGCTGCACCACCGCTTACGCAAAAATGATTTAGTTATCAAGCACAAACGCACCCTGCGTATTTATCGAGCGCTCGCCCTGAACTTACCCCGGCGCCTTAAAAAGCGCGTGCCTGCTCGTGTCAAGCAGCCGTTAGTCGTACCGATGGCGGCCAACATATGCTGGTCACTCGACTTTACCAGCGACGTGTTGACGGATGGCCGCCGGTTTCGGACCCTGAACGTGCTCGACGATTTTAACCGCCAATTGCTGGGCGTCGAAATCGACTTCTCGCTACCAGCCGCCCGCGTAGTGCAGGTGCTCGCACGCCTGGTCGAGTGCCAGAGCCGCCCCGCGCACGGACAACGGACCAGAATTTAGCAGCGCCCGGTTGAGCGAGTGGTGGGAGCAGGAAGGTATTATCCTGCACTAGATTCAGCCCGGCAAGCCGACGCAAAATGTCTATGTCGAACGCTTTAACGGCTCATTTCGCCGCGAACTGCTCGACGCCCACCAGTTTCGCTCGCTGGCCCATGTGCGCCAACTCGTGGATGAATGGATACTTGACTACAACACCCAACGGCCGCACCAAGCCTTGAATTTTAGGACCCCCATCGAGTTTAAACAAGCTGCTTAACCTCTGCTAACTACTGGCTTACTGAACGGGGAAGCGTACATCAGAAGTTTACATCGATATTCACATATTTAATAACATAGCTCATGGCTTTGCATCAGCGCTATTTCACCAGTCGCTGCGTGAGGAGCGACTGGCTGCCGGCGCTTACTTGCAGGCAGTATACCCCGCGGGGCCAGGCTTCGGCCGAGAGGGTGAGGGTAGCCGCGCTGGCCACGCCTGCATAGACGAGCCGGCCCGTGGTGTCGGTTACGCGCACCTGGGCGCCGCTGGGCAGCGCCTCCAGGTGCAAGGCTTCGGCCATGGGGTTGGGGTAGGCGGGCGGCAGGGATGCCCCACCGGGCGCTTTTGCCACCACTACTACTGCTGAGTAGGTGGCCGTGCCATCCACATCGACTTGCTTGAGGCGGTAGTAGAGCTGAGTGGCGCTTTGTGCCAACGCGCTGGCATCGAAGTAGGTGTAGCTGTGCGCGTAGCTGCTGGTGGCGGCGGCCGGGGCTACCCGGCCTACAGTACCGAAGGCCTGGCCATCGGTGGAGCGCTCGACTTCGAAGTGGTCATTGCCCTGCTCGGTGGCCGTTTGCCAGCGCACTTGCACGTCAGTGGGGAGGCGCTCGGCAGTCAGGCTTACTAGGCGCACGGGGAGGGGGGTAGGCGTAGTGCCCGCCAGGATGAGGAAGCGCCCCAAGGCCAGCTGCTCGGTAAGGGTGCCGCCAGTAAGAGGCCCACTGTAGTAGGCGCCAGCGCGGGCCGGATAGTCTTCTTCCTGCAAGGCCAGGGGGAAGTAGCCAGCCGCTGGGTTGGCAGTTTGGGCCAGGCCTACGTAGAAGTCTTCGTTGACAAAGCTGGCGGGAGCCGATAGCTTGAAGGTGTGGTAGGTGCCCAGGTCGGCGGGGGTAAGCACGTAGTCGGCTGAGCGGCTCAGCAGGTTGCCGTGGGCGTCGAGCAGCACGCCGTATACGGTATTGCCGGCGTTGGCATCGGCATTGGCAATGCCGACGGTGACGGTGCTGACGCTGGTGCGGCTACTTACCTGGTACTTGGTCAATAGCAGGCCACTATCGGTGTTGTAGCCCACGCGCACGTCCGAAAAAGCTTCGGCGTCGGCATAGCTCATGGTATTGGCCGATACAAGCTGCGTGAGCGACTTGGTGTTGTCGGCCGTGTTGTCATCGGCGGGCAGCTGCACGCTCACGGTGTTGGTGCCCAGGGCCAGCACACCGGCGTTGCTAAGGGGTGAGAAGGTTAGCACCACGGAGCTGTCAACGGCCAGGGCGGCTATTGTTTTGGTTTCGGTATAGGTATTAGCTCCTGCCAGGGCCAGCGTCACGGGCACGTTGGTTAAGGGGGCCTCGCCGTGGTTGCTGATGCGGGCCGAGATGGCGTGCGGCAGCGCGCCCGGCACGAGCAGATTGCCCATAGTGTAGATATCGGCCACGGCGGCCTGTTTGGGCGCGGCGTAGGATAAGCGCGTGGCCGGACGGAAATCGGAGGTATTTGCCAGGTCGGCATCGAGGGCCGTGGTCGAATAGGTATTGTGCAGGCCACCGGCTAGGTCGGTGTTGCAGTAGGCAATGTTCGGGGCAGCCAAGTCACCAGTACTGTTCTGATACTCAAACGCTACGTAGAGGCCGCCACCAGTGTAGGTAAAGGCCGCCCCACCGGCGAAAGGAATATCGAGGTTGCCATCGGCGGCCGGAATGGTGAGACTTTGGTTGTGCACCAGCGTCATGCCATCGGTGATACCGGTTTGGGCGGCATTGGTCCAGTTGGTCGATGCTTTTTGGTACGTTGCGTCGGTAGTGTTCTGCAGATACACCTTGAAGCTGCCTGTTGTGGCAGCACTTTGGGCCGCAAAATAGGTAAACCCGATGCCTGTAAGCACTTTATCTTTCACAAAGCCCGCACTGTGCAGCTCATCGGGCGTGAGCAGGTAGGCGGCGCGCTCGTAGCGCTGGCTACCCTGGGGCGCCCGCGACACGCTAGAAGTAGAAGAACCCGGAATAGTCGGGAAGAAAGTATCAGCCTTAGCGGAGAGAAAACTAGCTAATATGATTAAACCAGTAAAAAATAGCTTCATAACGTAATATCATATAAATTTACAAAGTACCTACCTGGCAAATTTACTCTATAGCAATTGTATTTAATCGCTTTTAGCAGAAAAAATCATAGGCAATAGTTTTGGGCTGGGCTACCTAGGTGGCCGCTACCTCACACGCGGGCCACGCCTAGTGGCGCCACCCGCTCCCTTAAAAAATGAGAAACGCTGTTGCGGAGCCGGTGCTACTACCGGCAGCCGCCTACCCTTTGCTAGTCGAGTAGCAGGTGCGCTACGGCGGCAGTGCTGCCGCCTGCATCATCGTCGGTCACGAGCAGTAGCTCGGCTTGGCCGGCTGCTAGCTGCCGCACGGCCAGGCCTTCTACTTTGCCGCGGTAGATGCGGCCATCGGCCCAGGCTAGGCG